>JAIXOX010000145.1 GCA_027486555.1 Comamonadaceae bacterium | reverse complement strand
CAAGTCGTCGTTGTCTTCAACCAAGACGATGCTCAGGTGGGCAGCCATAGTTCAAATTGAATGTCGTCAGGGTCAGGGGTATAGCGCAACTCGCCACCCATCTGAGCCGCCAAGTTGTGCGAGAGAAAAAGCCCGAGACCCGTACCCGATTGCCGTTGCGCACCACTGCTGCGGTAGTACTTGGCAAAAATTTGTTCGGGGTCAGGCCTTCCGGAAGGTCCCGGTTGGTTGCGCACCGCCAGCACAATGCCAGAGCGTCCATCGGCGCTTTTTGCTGGCTGGAGTGAAACCCAAACTGGGGCCTGCGGGTCACCGTGGCGCGTTGCGTTGTCAATCAGGTTGTTGGCCATGATCTGGAGACATTGCAAGTCGCTGGTCAGCACCAAATTGGGGGCGATGTGGGTGACGATGCGTTGCTGCGCTTCATGGCGGTCTTGCAGCCATTGCGTCAATTGTTCCGACAGATTCACCGTGCCCATTTGCAGCTTGAACTCCCGCTCAACCAATCGGTCAGTTTGAATACAACGATCAAGAATGTCCTTGATGGTGCTCACCGCTCGACTGACATAACTGGCTGTGCGGCCATCGTGTGAGCGGGTGCTGACGGCCATATCAATGATGGCCAAGGGGGTCTTCAATTCATGCATCAACATGCTGAGCAACTGGGTCTGGTCTTGCCTGCGCTGTTGTTCAACGGCCAATTGTTGTCGCGAGAGAAACAAGTGGTTGGCCTCTTCGACCCTCAAATTCGCCAACCTGCGCGAGCGAAGGATCAACAAGGCGGTCATAAAACCGCCAGAGATCAAGCCATAAAACAAAATGCCATAGAGGGAAAGCAACGATCCACTCAACAAACCCAAACTGGGCAAAACACTCAGCGCCAAAATGGTAATTGACGAGAAGTAGTAAAGCACCAAGCTTGATTTGGGCAAACGGTATGTAGCAGTGTTCAATTCACCCAGCGTTGTTGATTTTATTTGGCTAGAAACACACAACATGGTCAACAGGCCTACGCCATTGAGCAGCATGTTCAGGTTCAAGGCTTCGCGTGTCAGGCCAAAAATGAGCAACATCATGGCCGCCGCACTGGTCGCCAGAAGCCCGCGCATCATCCAGTGGGCCCAGCGCGGCAAGGCGTAATCACTCAACAACCGATATTCAAAAGTAAATGACAAACCTGTGGTCAACAAAACCAACCAGTTGTAAGCAATGTTGTGGCTGATGGGGGTCAGCCAGTCCCCCAACAACAGGCGGTGATAGCCCAAATAACTGGCCGTATACAAAAGCAAAATCGTTTGACGCAAGACAAAAATGCCGTTGACCACTTCGCGGTCTTGCAACCACGCCATCAAGACCCAAACCAACGAAGAAAGCAGCACCGCCAGCAGTGCTGAATAAAACAGCCACAGCTTGTGCTCGTCACGCAGCATGTCGCGCGGAAACAAGGCCTCGACATGCATGAGCTGGGTACTGGTGGTGGACAAACGCAACCAGACTTCTCGCGGTTGTTGTTGCGCGGGAATCACAAAAGTGTGGTTCAGCGATTCAAACTCGGTGGACTGCACCGCCGTGGCGTCTCCGGTGCGGCGCTCAGTCGTGCCCTGCGCATGGTTGGCCGGATCGAACAAGGTGATCTCGTCCAAAAAAACAGGTCGAATGCGCAACACCAAGGTATCAGGTCCGCCCACGGGCACAGCGTCGATGGTCAAACGAATCCATTGCACATGCGGCGTAAAGCCTTTGCTCAAAACACCGGTGTAAGGGGTGTAGTGGGCCGAACGAGCTTGCTCAAAACTGGCCTGCCCCGAAACATCGGTCCACAAGGCTTTTTGGCTGATGTGGTCTTGCGCCATTGCCGAAGTGACACTGGCCCATGCCCACAGCACACCCCATAAAACAATTTGAAGGCGGCGCAATATGTTCCAAGAGCGTTGGCTGAACATGTTTTCTTTTGGGTTACAGGGTATGTGTGACGGGCTTAAATCCCGAGCAAGAATGGTAACAATGTCGCCCAGCTTGGGGCTGAAGCACCGGACGTCCAGCGCGGTTGACTTAAACTTCAAACCCATGAGCACACCCGACCGTTCCCTTCATCGCCCCGTCCGCAGCCAATACGAAGACTTCATGCGCCACGTCTACACCACAGGTGTGCAAAAAGGCGACCGCACCGGCACCGGCACTCGCAGTGTGTTTGGCCACCAAATGCGTTTTGACCTGAGCGAGGGCTTTCCGCTGGTGACCACCAAAAAGGTGTTTTTGCGCGCCATCATCGTGGAGCTGCTGTGGTTTTTGCGCGGCGACAACAACGTGAAATGGCTGCAAGAGCGCGGCTGCACCATCTGGGACGAATGGGCACGCGAAGACGGCTCGCTGGGCCCGGTGTATGGCGTGCAATGGCGCAGCTGGCCCACGCCGGGCGGCGGCCACATCGACCAGATCCAGCAGGTCATGAACACGCTCAAAAATAACCCCGACTCGCGCCGCATCATCGTGAGCGCCTGGAACGTGGCCGAGCTGGACCAAATGGCCCTCATGCCTTGCCATGCCTTGTTTCAGTTCTATGTGGCCCCACCACAAAACCCCGGTGAAAAAGCCAAACTCAGCTGCCAGCTGTACCAACGCAGCGCCGACATCTTTTTGGGCGTGCCCTTCAACATCGCCAGCTATGCGCTGCTGACCCACATGGTGGCCCAGCAGTGCGACATGGAGGTGGGCGACTTCATCTGGACCGGTGGCGACTGCCACATCTACAGCAACCACCACGAACAGGTGGAATTGCAACTGAGCCGCACACCCATGGCCTATCCCACGCTCCACATCCAACGCAAACCCGCTTCGATCCTGGATTACGCGTTCGAAGACTTTGAAGTGCAGGGCTACGAATGCCACCCCGCCATCAAAGCACCCGTGGCCGTCTGAACCTTGACCGCATGAAGCTGCACCTGATTTATGCCCGATCACGCAATGGTGTGATTGGCAAAGACAATCAAATGCCCTGGCATCTGCCCGAAGACTTGGCGCACTTCAAGCGCATCACGCTGGGCCAGCCGGTCATCATGGGGCGCAAGACCTGGGATTCGCTGCCCCCCCGCTTTCGCCCACTGCCCGGCCGCCTGAACATCGTCATCACACGCCAGGCCGACTGGCAGGCCGATGGTGCACTGCGGGCCAGCTCACTCGAAGAGGCCATGCGCCTGTGTGGCGATGTGCCCAACGCCTGGATCATGGGCGGCGCAGAAATTTACCGCCAGGCCGAACCGCTTGCCCACACGGCGGTGGTCACCGAAATTGATGCCGACTTTGAAGGCGATGCCTTCGCCCCAGAGCTCGGACCCACCTGGCATGAATTGCAGCGCGAAGCACATGTTTCGGCCCAAGGCCTGCCCTTCAGTTTTGTCATTCATCAACACACCCCTTAAGGAATCGCCTCATGTCAGGACAAGGTTTTCACGTTCATGGCCCGCACGACCACGAACTCGAACACGCCACCCAAGGCCATGGTGGCAGCCACACCAACGGCATTGCCATGTTCACGGCGGTCATTGCCACCGTGGGCGCTTTGTTTGGCTACATGGGCGGGGCCACTCAGGCCAATGCGGGTCTGTACAAAAACAACGCCGCCATCAAAAAGACCGAGGCGTCCAACCAGTGGAACTATTACCAAGCCAAAAGCAGCAAGCAAAACCTGAGTGAATTGGCCCTGGAATTGGCTCCTTCAACCCGAAAAGAGTTCTACACCGACGAAATCAAACGCTACAAGGGTGAAAAGGCCGAAATCAAAGTGGCCGCTGAAAAACTCGAAGCCGAATCCAAGTCATGGGACCAACGCTCGGACGATCAGATGCACCAACACCACCGTTGGGCCCAAGCCACCACCGTCTTGCAGGTGGCCATTGCCATGGCCGCCATCGCCCTGCTGTCCAAGAAAAAGTGGCTGGAGTACGTGATGTTCGGGGCCGGCGCTGTGGGCGTGGTCATTGGTGGCCTGGCCGCCATGCACATTTGAGGCCCCCATGAAAATCGCCACCTGGAATGTGAACTCCTTGTCCGTGCGCCTGCCCCAGGTGCTCGATTGGCTGGCCGCGCAAAAAGCCGAGGGCGGCGTGGATGTGCTGGCCTTGCAGGAACTCAAACTGACGGACGACAAGTTTCCCGCCGCCGCATTGGCCGAGGCCGGCTACCAAGCGCACTGGTTTGGCCAGAAAACCTACAACGGCGTGGCCTTGATTTCGTGCACATCGGGCCACGATGTGGTCAAGAACATTCCGGGTTTCGCAGACGACATGTCGCGGGTGATTGCAGCCACCTATCCGGATGGCCAGGGTGGCGACATTCGGGTGATTGGCGCTTATTTCCCGAATGGCCAAGCCCCCGACAGCGACAAATTTGTCTACAAAATGCGCTGGCTCGATGCACTGCGCGAGTGGGTCGCCAGCGAGATGCAAAAACACCCGAACCTGGTGCTGCTGGGCGACTACAACATCACCTTTGACGAACTCGACATGTGGGACCCTGTGGGCCTGAAAGACACGATCCACTGCACCGACGCCGAACGCGAGAAACTGCAGGCTTTGATCAACCTGGGCCTGACCGACAGCTTTCGCCTGTTCGAGCAGCCCGAGAAAAGCTACAGCTGGTGGGACTACCGCGAGTTTGCCTTTCGCCGTAACCGGGGTCTGCGGATTGACCACATCCTGATCTCGCAGGCACTCAAGCCTCGCGCCAGCGCCTGCGCCATCGACCGTGCGCCGCGCAAGAACGAGCGCCCCAGCGACCACGCGCCCGTGGTCATCACGCTCTAAGGCTTTGATCCGTCCCTGTGAAGTTGGAAGTCAAAGGTCGGTCTTGGGCACAGCGATCAGTCATGTGATCCGTGTGGGACCCCCGCCCTACAGTGGAATGCATGCCATTTTAGGAGCCCCGCCATCGGGGCGATGGGTGATGGTCTGCGAGACTTTTCGCGACGAGGGCGTCGCTCCTACAAGGGGAATGCCTGCCATTTGTAGGAGCCCCGCCCCCGGGGCGATGGGTGGTGGTTTGCGAGGCTTTTCGCGACGAGGGCGTCGCTCCTACATGGGGAATGCCTGCTATTTGTCGGAGCCCCGCCCTCGAGGCGATGGGTCGTGGTCTGCGAGGCTTTTCGCGACGAGGGCGTCGCTCCTACAAGTGGAATGCCTGTCATTTGTAGGAGCCCCGCCCCCGGGGCGATGGGTATTGGTCTGCAAGGCTTTTCGCGACGAGGGCGTCGCTCCTACAGGGAAATGCCTGCTATTTGTAGGAGCCCCGCCCCCGGGGCGATGCGTCGTGGTCTGCGAGGCTTTTCGCGACGAGGGCGTCGCTCCTACAGGGGAATGCCTGCCATTTGTAGGAGCCCCGCCCTCGGTGCGATGGGTCGTGGTCTGCGAAGCTTTGCGCGACGTGGGCGTCGCTCCTACAAGGGGAATGCCTGCCATTTGTAGGAGCCCCGCCCCCGGGGCGATGGGTCGTGGTCTGCGAGGCGCCAGCACGGGCTGGGCAGCCAGGCCATTGAACAGTGGGCTTCAAGCCTGCGAGGGCATCAAAAACTCGCGGCTGATGCGCTCGCCCAGCACATTCACCCGCTCCAGGAACTGGGTCAGGTAGGCGTGCAAGCCCGTGGCCAAAATCTCGTCGATGCGGCCAAAGGCCAGCTCTGCGCGCAAACGCCCGGCATGGCGCAAGGTGTCGCTGTTCGCGTCATGAGAGACCAGTTTCAGGTTCGACAAAACTTCGTTCAAGCTGGCATGCAGCGAACGGGGCATGTCGGGGCGCAAGATCAGCAATTCGGCCACCCGCTCGGGACGAATCACATCGCGGTAGACCTTGCGGTAAACCTCAAAGCCACTGACGCTGCGCAAGATCGCGCTCCAGTGGTAAAAGTCGTACTCTTGTGTGCTTTCGGGCTCGGTTGCACCGTACTGCGGCGCGCCAAAAAAGTCGTTGTTCATGGCGTGGAACTTCACGTCCACCAGACGCGCCGTGTTGTCGGCCCGCTCCAAAAACGTGCCCATGCGCATGAAGTACAGCGACTCGTCCATCAGCATGGTGCCCACCGTCACACCGCGTGACAGGTGCGAGCGAAATTTCACCCACTCGAAAAACTGGCCCGGATCGCGCTCGAACTCGCCGCTTTTGAGCATGCGGTTCACTTCGAGCCAGGTCTGGTTTTGTGTCTCCCACACCTCTGTCGTCAAGGTGCCGCGCACCGCCCGGGCGTTTTCGCGCGCGGCCCGCAAACACGAGATGATGGACGAGGGGTTGTCCACGTTTTTGACCATGAAAGCCATGACGTCGCGTGGGTTGAAGTTTTTGTACAACGCCAGGTAAGAAGGCAGCAACTCGCTGATGGACAAGATGCCTTCCCATCCGGCTTCGACAGCGGCGGCGGATTGGGGCAAAAGCGATGTCTCATAGCTGACGTTCAGCATGCGGGCGGTGTTCTCGGCCCGCTCCATGTAGCGGGACATCCAGAAAAGGTGGTCGGCGGTTCTTGAAAGCATGGTGAATTCCTTGGCGATTCGTGGACAAGCTTGATTTGGTTTTTGTAGGTCGGCGGCTTCAGCCCCGACATTCAAGATTAAACAAGCACGATGTCGGGGCTAAAGCCGCCGACCTACGGGGAGACCTTGTGAATGCATGGTTCAGTCCTGCAAAATCCAGGTGTCCTTAGTACCGCCGCCTTGGCTGCTGTTCACCACCAAAGACCCTTCTTTCAAAGCCACACGCGTCAGGCCCCCGGGCACCATCTGCACTGTGCGACCACTCAGCACAAAGGGGCGCAGGTCGATGTGGCGCGGTGCAATGCCGCTGTCCACATAGGTCGGGCAAGTGGACAGGCTGAGCGTAGGCTGCGCGATGTAGCCCTCGGGGTTGGCCAGCAAAGCCCCGCGAAAGCGCTCAATCTCGTCTTGGGTCGAGGCTGGGCCTACCAGCATTCCGTAGCCGCCCGCGCCGTGCACTTCTTTGACCACCAGGTCTTTCAGGTGGGCCAGGGTGTACTGCAAGTCGTCGGGCTTGCGGCACTGAAAAGTCGGCACGTTTTTGAGGATGGGTTCTTCTCCCAAATAGAACTGGATCATGTCGGGCACATAGGGATAGATCGACTTGTCGTCGGCCACGCCCGTGCCCACCGCGTTGCAAATCGCCACATGGCCGGCTTTGTAGGCGTCCATCAGGCCGGCGCAACCCAAGGTCGAGGTGGGGCGGAACACATTCGGGTCCAAAAAGTCGTCGTCCACCCGGCGGTAGATCACGTCCACCCGCTTGGGGCCGCGTGTGGTGCGCATGTAAACAAACTTGTCTTTGACAAACAGGTCTTGCCCCTCGACCAGCTCCACACCCATTTGCTGGGCCAAAAAGGCGTGCTCGAAATAGGCGCTGTTGTACATGCCGGGGGTGAGCACCACCACCGTGGGCTCGGCGGTGGTGGCGGGGCTGCTGGCGCGCAGCGTTTCCAGCAGCAAATCGGGGTAATGCGCCACCGGGGCCACGCGGTGCTGGCTGAACAGCTCGGGGAAGAGGCGCATCATCATCTTGCGGTCTTCGAGCATGTAGCTCACGCCGCTGGGCACGCGCAGGTTGTCTTCTAGCACGTAGTACTCGCCCATGCCTGCGCTGTCGGGTGCGCGCACGATGTCGATGCCGCTGATGTGCGAATAAATCTGGTTGGGCACGTCCACGCCCACCATCTCGGGGCGGAACTGCGCGTTTCGCTCGATCTGTTCACGCGGGATCACGCCAGCCCTAAGGATGTCCTGGTCGTGGTACACATCGTGGATGAAGCGGTTCAGGGCCGTGACACGCTGCACCAAACCGGCCTCCATGCTTTGCCATTCCTGGGCGGCGATCACCCTGGGGATCAGGTCGAAGGGGATCAGGCGCTCGGTGCCTGAGCCATCCTCATCCTTGTCGCCATACACGGCAAAGGTGATGCCCACGCGGCGAAAAATCATTTCGGCTTCTTCACGGCGTGATGCCATGGTTTGGGGGTCTTGCGCTTGCAACCAGCGGGCATAGGCCAGGTAATGGTCTCTGACCTCTGCGGTCTGCCCAGCGGCAGGCAAGCGGCTGTACATTTCATCGAATCGGCGCATGGCACTTTACTCCTGATGACTAAAAAGCAAGATGTATACCCACCCAAGCACTCTACCCAACCTTGGGCCATACCCAATGAACAAGGACTGGATGGTTGATCAAGGGGGAAGGTGGTGCCAATAGCGGCGAGACCTGGCTCGTTCGCAAACCATTTGCTTGGGCCTGTCGCTGCGCCAGCTGGCAGCACCACAATGGGGACTGTCCACCCATTGAATCTGCAAGTCATGATAACGGGCCACCACCTCGGGCGCAGGGTGTCCAAATCGGTTGCGATAGCCCGCTTGCACCACGGCCCATTGGGGCCGCAGGGCTTGCAAGAAGGCGGTGCTCGACGATGTCTTGCTGCCGTGATGGGGAACCAACAACCAGTCCACGGGTTTCAGGCCCTGACGCACCAATTCCAGCTCCTGTGCCATCTCGATGTCCCCGGCCAACAGGGCCGATCCCCCTGCGCCCTGAATGCGCAGCACACAGCTGACCGAATTGGGTCGGGTCTTGGGCACGCTTGGACCCTTTTCTACCTGGGGCAGCGCCGAGGGATGAAGCACTTCAAAATGAACACCGTCCCAAACCCAAGATTGACCCGCCCGGCAGCGCGTCCAGTCGGGCCGGAGTGCATGCAAAGGGTGTTCATCTTCCAGAGAAGTCCACAACTTGGTCTGCGCCTGCATGGCGAGCACGGCCGCCGCACCCCCGGTGTGGTCACTGTCGCGGTGGCTGAGCATCAGGGCATCGAGCTGCTCACCCATTTGCGCCAACAAGGGCACCAGCACACGGTGGCCTGCGTCGCTCTCGGCAGAGTAACGCGGACCGGCGTCGTACAACAAACTGTGCTTGGCCGTGCGAACCAACACCGCGTTGCCTTGCCCGACATCGGCGGCCAGCAAATCAAACGTTCCCTGATCAGGGCGTACTGGAGACCACCCCAACACAGGCCACAGCAAGGGCAAACACAACAACTTCCAGGACCAGGGCAGCTTGAGCACCAGTCCCGCTGCGCCCACCAAAGCCAAGAGCGCCAAACCCCATGGGGGCCGGGCCACAGCAACACTGGCCAGGGGCCAAGAGGCCAGCCATGACAGCACTTGGCCCATGGGCTGCAATGCCCAAGCGGCCAAGACCCAGGCCTCGGTCCAAACAACCCCCAACATGGCCAGGGGCGTGACCACCAAGGTCACCCAAGGGATCGCCAGCAAATTGGCCAACAGACCAACCACCGACACCTGTCCAAAAAAAAGCAAGGTCAACGGGGCCAAGGCCAGCGTGACTGTGGCTTGTTCGCGGCACAAAGCCCCCAAACGTCGCAAACCTAAAATTCCCCAAAAGGGTAACTTTATCGCACTTAAATGGTGCAAAAAAGACGAATGCGCCAAATTGGTGCTTACAGCCTGACCCACCCCCACAGACGCCTGGTTTTGGTGGTTTTGGTTCGAACCGGAAGCCATCAACACCCCCACAGCCACAAAACTCAACCAAAAACCGGGTTGCAACAAAGCCCAGGGGTCAAACGTCAGGACCACCGCCCCTGCTGTGCACCAAATCAGTGCACCCGACCAATGGCGCGCTGACATCTTGAGCCACCCGACCACCAGCAGCATGAGCAAGGTGCGCTGGGCAGGCACTCCCCAGCCACTGAACAAGGCGTAAAAGGCCGCCAAGGCCAAACCCACCACAGCGCCCACATGCACAGCAGGCCAACGCAGAGGACCTGAAAACCCCCAAACAGCCGCCTTGCGCCAGCACCAGGCGACCAAGCCAGAGGCGATCCAGGCAAACATGGTCACATGCAAGCCCGAGATGCTCATCAGGTGCGAGACACCCGTGGCCCGAAACACATCCCAATCGCTGCGGTCAATGGCCGCCTGGTCACCGGTGACCAGCGCGGCCACCACCCCGGCCCGTTTGGCCGCATCGGCATCACTGCCCGGGGGGGACAAATGGGTCAACAAGCGATCGCGCACTGCCTGCCGCCAGCCTTCGATGGGGTGGGCCCAGGTGCTGGCCAGACGCAGGGGAGCGGGGTCTTTGGCACGGGTGCGGACATAACCGGTTGCGCGTATGCCCTGCTCCCACAGCCACAGCTCGTAATCAAAGCCACGCGGATTGAGCTGGCCGTGGGGCGCTTTCAGACGCACTCGAAAGCGCCAGCGCTCGCCGGCTTTCACGGGCTCTGGCAAGGGCGACGCGTTCCAACCACTGTCGTGCACGCCTTCCTGGCCATACCAGCCCAGATAAACCTGAGACGGCACTTGGGCATCCACCTGCAGCGCATGCGCTGCGCCCGATCCGTCCACTTGCCAGACTTGTTCAATGCGAAAGCGAAACCGCCAACCCAGGTCTTGCCGCTGAGGCATGGCCTGCACCACACCGACCACATCCAGTTCCTGGCCTTCGAGCACCGGATCAATGGCGCTGACCCGCGTCCAAGCATGCAAGCCCGTCACACCAAAAGCAGCCGCTGCCCATACCAAACCCCAAACCGCCTGATGAACGGCCCAGCCGGCTTTTCCAGCCCCCTGCCTGCCCAGGATGCGCCGCAGCAGCACAGCACCAAGCACAAGGGCACACAAGCCCCCTGCATAGGCCAACAGCGGCCATAAAACCGCTTGCTGCAAAGCCAATGCCACCCCCATGCACCAAGCCATCAAAGCCCAACCCAAACTGCGGGCCCAAGCCATCGACGTCATGCCGCCCACTCAGCGCATGACCGCCCTGATCGTTCAGTCCGAGTTGAGCCTTGCCCTGGGTGCATGACACTTCGCGGATCAGGATGACTGCGCCGGTCTGACCCGTGGCCTCCCGTCGTCTGTAAAATCAAAAGTCTGGATGCCTGCCCAGCAGGCCCCCACGCTTTTACCTTCATACCGTCACGCTTCATGGCAACCTTCCTGGGTTCGCTGGTGTTGGTGTGTCGCTGAGGCGCTCTTGGAATTGGCATACAAAACCAATCCTGGCGCGTGTTTTGCTTGTTTTAACCGCCCAAGCTGCATTTGTCATGCGTGCAGCCCCTGTTGCGCCTTCATAAATATGTCGATACACGTTGCACTGCACCACGTCACCCACTACACCTACGACCGGCCCGTGCAGCTCGGCCCACAGGTCATACGCCTGCGCCCTGCTCCTCACAGCCGCAGTCGAATCCTGAGTTACAGCCTCAAGGTCGAGCCCGAGGAACACTTCATCAACTGGCAGCAAGACGCCTTTGCCAATTACCAGGCCCGTCTGGTGTTTCCGAAAAAAACCACCGCCTTCAAAGTCACGGTGGACGTGGTCACCGAAATGGCTGTCTTTAACCCGTTCGACTTTTTCCTGGAGCCATCGGCCGAAGAAGTGCCGTTCAAATACACGGACACCGTGCGAGAAGAGCTGCAGTCCTACCTGGACAAGGAGCACAAAACCCCGCTGTTCAAAAAATACCTGGCCAGCATGGACCGAAAGCGCCAGCGCACCATTGATTTTTTGGTGCAAGTCAACCAACGCCTGCACCAGGACATCCACTACACCATCCGGATGGAGCCGGGGGTGCAAACGGCCGAAGAAACCCTGACTCTGAAAAGCGGTTCCTGCCGGGACTCGGCTTGGCTTTTGGTGCAACTGTTCCGGCACATGAACATCGCCGCCCGCTTTGTCTCGGGCTATTTGATCCAACTGGCCCCGGATGTGAAATCGCTCGACGGCCCCAGCGGCACCGAAGTCGACTTCACCGACCTGCATGCTTGGTGCGAGGTGTATTTGCCTGGCGCAGGCTGGGTGGGCTTGGACCCGACCTCTGGCTTGCTGGCGGGCGAAGGCCACATTCCTCTGGCCTGCACCCCCCAGCCCTCTGCCGCAGCGCCCATTGAGGGCCTGATGGACGAAGCCGAGGTCGAGTTCCACCACGAGATGCGCGTGACGCGCATCCATGAGTCGCCCCGCGTGACCAAGCCCTACAGCGAAGAGCAATGGGCGCAAGTGCTGGCACTGGGTGAGCAGGTGGACGCGCAATTGGTGGCACAAGACGTGCGCCTGACCATGGGCGGCGAGCCCACTTTTGTGGCCACACAAGACCGCGATGCAGCAGAGTGGAACACCGATGCCCTGGGGCCGACCAAACGGGGATTGGCCACCGAACTGGTGCACAAGCTGCGCCAGCAATACGGCCAAGGCGGTTTTTTGCACTTTGGCCAAGGCAAGTGGTACCCGGGCGAACAGTTGCCGCGCTGGGCCCTGAGCATCTATTGGCGGGCCGACGGCACGCCCTGTTGGCAGGACCCTGCGGTCTTCGCCGATGAACGCGAACCGAGCGCCTACACCAGCGCCGATGCACAGCGCTTCATGCAGGCCCTGACGGTGCACCTGGGTTTGCCGGACGACACCGTGCTGCCCGGCTACGAAGACACCTGGTACTACCTGTGGCGCGAGCGCCGTTTGCCGGTCAATGTGGACCCGTTTGATGCGCGGCTGGACGACGAAATGGAACGCAACCGCCTGCGCCGTATCTTCAGCCAAGGGCTGGACCAGGCCGTGGGCTATGTGCTGCCACTGAAACCCGTGGAGGTGCCCGAAGGAGCGCCCCTGCCGCTGGCCAGCGCTGTGCAGTGGCAAACCGGCCCGTGGTTTGTGCGCGACGAACGCATGTATTTGATGCCCGGTGACTCCCCCATGGGCTGGCGCTTGCCACTGGACTCGTTGCCCTGGGCCGCGCCGACCGAGCGCTGGCACATGATCGAGCAAGACCCCTTTGCCCCCCGAACACCTTTGCCGGTCAGCACACCGCTGAGCTTGCAATCGCGCACCCACCCCACCAAAACGGTCAGCGCGGTTGTGGAGAAATTCAAGTCAGACCCCTCGGTGGTGCGCACCGCCCTGTGCGTGGAAGTGCGCGACCCCAACCGTGCCAACGGCCCCAAGCTCGAAGCCGAGGCCATGGCCAAAGGCGAAAAATCCGGCGTCTTGTATGTATTCATGCCCCCTCTGGCGCGCCTGGAAGACTATCTGGCGCTGGTCAGCGCGGTGGAAGCCACAGCGCTGAAGCTGCGCATGAAAATCGTCATGGAAGGCTACCCGCCCCCACGCGATCCGCGCCTCAAACTGCTGCAAGTCACACCCGACCCCGGCGTGATCGAGGTCAACATCCACCCGGCCCACAACTGGACCGAACTGGTCGAGCACACCGAGTTTTTGTACCAGGCCGCTTTCGAGACGCGCCTGTCGGCCGAGAAGTTCATGACCGATGGCCGCCACACCGGCACAGGCGGCGGCAACCACATGGTGATGGGCGGGGCCACACCGGCAGACAGCCCGTTTTTGCGCCGCCCCGAACTGCTGGCCAGCCTGATTCTTTATTGGCACAACCACCCGAGCTTGAGCTATTTGTTCAGCGGCATGTTCATCGGCCCGACCAGCCAGGCCCCGCGTGTGGACGAGGCGCGCAACGACCAAGTGTATGAACTGGAGATTGCGCTGCGCGAGATCACCCGCAACCGGAAAAAATACGGCGCCGACATGGCTCCTTGGGTGGTGGACCGGACCTTGCGCAACATTTTGGTGGACGTGACCGGCAACACCCACCGCAGCGAGTTTTGCATCGACAAAATGTACTCGCCCGACAGCAGCACCGGGCGCTTGGGCCTGCTCGAATTGCGTGCGTTCGAGATGCCACCCCACGCCCGCATGAGCATCGTGCAGCAACTGCTGCTGCGCGCCTTGGTGGCCCGTTTTTGGGACAAACCTTATGCAGCGCCTGTGAGCCGCTGGGGTACCGAACTGCACGACCGCTTCATGCTGCCGCACTGGATCCACAAAGACTTTGACGACGTGCTGACCGAATTGACCCAAGCGGGCTTTCATTTTGACCCCACCTGGTTTGCACCACACTTTGAATTTCGCTTTCCCTTGGTGGGCCAAATCCAGGTGGACGGCACGGTCGTCACCCTGCGCAACGCATTGGAGCCTTGGCATGTCATGGGCGAAGAAAGCAGCGCAGGCGGCACCGCCCGTTATGTGGACTCGTCGCTGGAGCGGATCGAAGTGCATGTGACCGGCATGAACCCCGCGCGCCACACCCTCACCGTCAACGGCAAGCCCCTGCCCCTGCAAGCCACCGGCGTGGTGGGTGAGTACGTGGCCAGCGTGCGCTACAAAGCGTGGAATCCGCCTTCGTCATTGCACCCGAGCATCGGCATGCACGCCCCGCTCACGGTGGACCTGGTGGACACCTGGATGAAGCGTTCGCTGGGAGGCTGCCAGTACCACGTTGTGCATCCGGGTGGCCGCAGTTATGACACGTTTCCGGTCAACGCCTACGAGGCCGAAAGCCGACGAATGGCCCGCTTCTTCCGCATGGGGCACACACCCGGTGCGATGAAGTCCGTGCCCCTGCCCAACACCGCGCTGCACGCCAGTGTGGAGTTCCCCTACACACTGGATTTGCGGCGGGTGTGACAAGCCCCCTTTGTGGACGGGCCACCGAGGGTCCACAAGGGGGCGCATGCGCCTCAAACCAGAACTTTCGGTGCACAAGCGCACCCCAGCGCGCACGGGTTTGCAAGCGACAATGCGACAGATGAACGAGTCTTCTCACGCCAACGACACCTCAGCCCCCGAGCACGCCAGCGAGTGGCTGGCCCTTCAGCAAGAACGTGCGCCTGCAGGGCACTGGGATGAATGGCGCGGGTCGCTGAACGAGCCGGTCGATCTGTTGACGCCGACGCCGGATGAACATGATGCCAAGCCGGCAACACTGAGCGCCGCATGGCTTGGCTTCACCGCCCAACAAGACATGGCCACCCAGTCCCACCAAGGTGCAGCGGCCGACACGAGCGAGCTGAACACCCGCATGGCCAACTTGCAGCGGCAGGTGCGCGACAACGGCATCACCTACAACGTGTACGCCGCCGCCGACCAGCCGCAACGGCCTTGGTCGCTTGACCTGTTTCCACTCATGCTGGACACCGCCGATTGGCAACAGATTGAAGCGGGTGTGCTGCAACGCATGCAGCTGCTCGAACGCATCATGGCCGATGCGTACGGTCCGCAACAATTGGTGCTCAAGGGGCAATTGCCAGCGGCCTTGGTCCAGGGGCATCCCGCTTATTTACCGGCCATGCACGGCGTGGCCCCCGTGGGGGGGCGCTACCTGTCCCTGGCGGCCTTTGACTTGGCGCGCGGGCCAGAGGGCTGCTGGTGGCTGTTGTCCCAGCGCACCCAAGCCCCCTCGGGGCTGGGGTACTTGCTGGAAAACAGGCAAATTGTCTCGCGCCTGTTTCCCCGGGCTTTTGAAGCTTTCCCGGTGCAGCGTTTGGCCGAGACCTACCGCACGCTGATCGACGGCATCAAGGCGCGCAGCCCCGCAGGTGCCGGGGCACACATCGCGCTGCTCACACCCGGTCCCTACAACGAAACCTATTTTGAGCACGCTTATCTGGCGCGCTATTTGGGCCTGAGTCTGGTGCAAGGCAATGACCTGACGGTTCGGGACGAGAAGCTTTACCTCAAGACCTTGCAGGGGCTGCAACCGGTGCACGGCCTCTTGAAACGGGTTGATGACGATTGGTTGGACCCGCTGGAGTTGCGGGCCGATTCGACCTTGGGCGTGCCCGGCTTGCTGCAGGCCGTGCGCAGCGGCCAGGTGCTGGTGGCCAACACGCCCGGCTCGGGATTTCTCGAATCGAACGCCTTGCTGGGATTCATGCCCGCTTTGGCGCGTGACTTGTTGGGCCAAGCGCTGCAGTTGCCCGCCATTCCCAACTGGTGGTGCGGTGAAGCGGCGGCCCTGCAAGACGTGTTGCCGCGCATTCAGAACTGCGTCATCAAGCCCACCTACCCCTACAACACGGACCGCCAGAGTTTTGAGCCGGTGTTGGGCCACCAACTGTCACGCATGGCACAAAACGAATGGGCCGAGCGAATTTTGCGCGACCCCGATGCACACACTTTGCAGTCATGGCTGCCGCTGTCGCACCAACCGACTTGGCAGTCTGGCGCGCAGGGCACCGCTTGCATTCAATCGCGCCCCGTGGTGCTGCGGGTGTTTGCCGTGACCGATGCACAAGGCGGCTGGCAAGTGCTGCCCGGCGGCTTGGCCAGACTGGGCAGCCGAGAAGGCATGGCGTCCATGCAGCGTGGCGGCAGCAGCGCCGATGTGTGGGTGCAAAAAACCGCCACGGCCCCGTCCCAACCTCAGACGCAATCCCAATCCCAATCCCAATCCCAATCCCAATCCCAATTTCAATCCCAATCCCAGTCCCAGTCCCAGTCAACATGGCAAACGCCCGAGGCCCAGGTGCCCGCACGAGGCTCCAGTGCCAAGGACACACGGGCAAACGCCAATGCCTTGCAGCGCCAACGCCTGGTCACCAGCCGTGCGGCCGAAAACTTGTTCTGGATGGGCCGCTACACCGAGCGCACCGAAAACACCCTGCGTTTGGTGCGCCTGAGTCTGGAAATTTTGGGCAGTGAAAACCAAAACCTGCCCAGCCTGCTGAACTTCATCACCCGCATGGCCACCCGCCATGGCCTGGTGCGTGCAGGGGTGCCCGGGGCCACGCAGGCACACCGGGTGTTTGAACGCGCCTTGATTGCCGGACTGTGGGACCGCGAACTGGCCACCAGCGTGGGGTTCAACTTGCGCTCTGTGCGCCTGGCCGCAGCGGCGGTGCGCGAGCGCCTATCACCCGAACACTGGCGTTTGCTGGAACAAGCCGAAACACGGTTTTTCAAACCCGCCCCCCTCGACGCTCCTTGGGTACCCCCAGACACGGTGGCAGCCCAAAGCCTTTTGGCCGACACCAGCCAAATGCTGGCCGCCCTCACCGGTGCCCAAACTGACCGCATGAGTCGCGACGATGGCTGGCGTTTGCTGTCCATTGGCCGGCACATTGAACGTTTGACGTTTTTGTCCCATGCATTGGATGAAGCTGTGAAGCTGGGACTGATGGCCGAGCAAGCTGGCTTTGACACCGTGCTCGACCTGTTTGACAGCACCATCAGTTTTCATGCCCAGTACCAGCAAACGCGCACCCCACAAGCCTTGTTGGACTTGCTGGTCACGCACTCGGATAACCCGCGATCACTCGGCTGGGTGGCGCGCACCCTGCGCGCTCGATTGCTGCGCTTGAGCCACCTGGCCGAGGGTGCCACACTGGACTTGGCCCAACGGGTGCCACAGCTGATTGGCCTGCCCCCCGAATCACTCTGGCCCGCAGAAACCCACGACCGTGCCGGGCGGCCACGCCCCCCCTGCACCTTGGCACTGCCACTGCACGCCACACTGGTCCATTGCCAAACAGCGGCCCACGAGGTATCAGATCATTTGTGCGGTTTGTTTTTTACCCACAGTGGGCAAGCACGCTACAGCGTGGGCGCTTGAAACACCGAACTCAGCATGCACCTGTCCATCACCCACGAGACCCGATACCGATACAGCCCTGCCGTTCAAACGGCGCAGCATGTGGCCCACTTGCAACCGGCCAACACCCCCTGCCAAAAAGTCCTGGGACACGCCATGCAGCTTGCCCCCCAGGCCAGCGTGGTGCACAGCATCGACGCTTTTCTGAACCACCGCGCCTACTGGGCATTGACCCATCCGCACGATGGCCTGACGGTTTGGGCGCGCAGCGACATCATCACCAGCCAAGTGCCCCCGGCCAGCACCAGCCAAAGTTGGGAATCGGTCCGAGAACACTTTCGTTACCGTGGCGGTCAAGCTGCTGATGTGCACAGCGGCTATGTATTTGGCTCGCACCACGCGTCGGTCCATGAGAACTTTGCAGCCTATGCCCAAAGCAGCTTCCCCCCGGGTCGTTCACTGCTTCAAGCCGCCACAGAACTCACGGCGCGCATGCACCGTGACTTTCGCTACGAATCAGACAGCACGGACATCAACACCCCGGCCCTTGAGGCTTTGGAAAACCGGCGCGGCGTTTGTCAGGACTTTGCCCATATTTTGCTGGCCTGCCTGCGATCATTGGGCTTGCCTGCCCGCTACGTGAGCGGTTACCTGTTGACCCAGCCGCCTCCGGGCCAGCAGCGCTTGATGGGCAGCGATGCCTCGCACGCCTGGGCGTCGGTGTATTTGCCCGAATTGGCCACGCACGCCTGCCAAGGTTGGCTGGACCTGGACCCCACCAACAACCGCACTGGCCTGGCCAGCCCGGGGCCAGACTACGTGCGCCTGGCCGTGGGCCGCGACTTTGCCGATGTGTCGCCCCTGCGCGGGGTGCTGCAAGGCGGCGGGGAACACACCCTGGAAGTGGCCGTGACCGTGGCACCACTGGACGAATGAAGCAAGGTGCGCGCTCAAGCTGCAGCCCTTCGGCGACAATGTCTTCCTTGCCATTCCCGCCCGTGCGGGAATCCCCTGTTCAACTTCTTTGACACACGACCATGAGCGTTTACGACACCCTTAAATCCCTGAACATCGAACTGCCCCCCGTGGCCGTGCCTGCAGCCGCCTATGTGCCCTATGTTCAAACCGGCAACCTGGTTTTCCTGTCCGGCCACATTGCCAAAAAAGACGGCAAAGCCTGGGTCGGCCAACATGGCAACAACATCAGCACCGCCGAAGGCCAACAAGCCGCTCGCGCCGTGGCCATTGACCTGATGGGCACCCTGCACGCCGCCGTGGGCGACCTGAACAAGGTCAAGCGCATCGTCAAAGTGATGAGCCTGGTCAACTCCACCGGCGACTTCACCGAGCAACACCTGGTCACCAACGGCTGCAGCGAGCTGCTGGGCCAGGTGTTTGGCCCCCAAGTCGGCGCGCATGCCCGCAGCGCATTTGGTGTGGCGCAAATCCCCATGGGCGCTTGTGTTGAGATCGAACTCATCGCCGAAATCGGCTGATCTGCGGCCATGCCCATTGAGCTGAGCAAAGAAGACCGCGCTCAGGCGATTGCCAGCATAGAGCGCTACTTCGAGGCCAATTTCGAGCAAAAAATCGGCAACATTTCTGCCGGTGCCCTGCTTGGTTTTGTCCTCGAAGAAATCGGCCCCAGCATCTACAACCGCGCCGTGAGCGACGCCAAAGAGCGCATGCTCATGCGCGTGGAAGACCTGGAATACGAAGTCCGTGCGGACGAATTCCAGTACTGGCAAAAGTTCAACAAGCGCAAATGACCGCCAAGTTTTTTTTGACCTTGACGCTGCTGACCGTCCTTTCGGGCTGCGGCCTGGTGTCCACGCAAGCCGTGTACGAAGAAATTCGCGCTCAGGACAAAGCCAAATCGGTGGGCAGTGGCACATCGTCGGGCAGCAAGCTGCCCCCTTACGACCAGTACCAAAAAGAGCGCTCTGTGCTCTTGCCTGAACCCCGCTGACTGTCCATGCACCCCGTTGACCTGAAACACGCCTACCGCCTGCTCAACCACGGCCCCACCGTGCTGGTGGGCAGCGCACACGCAGGCCGCGCCAATGTGATGGCCGCGGCTTGGGCCATGCCGCTGGACTTTGACACCCCAAAAGTCGCGGTCGTGGTGGACAAAAGCACCCTCACCCGAGAGCTGATTGACGCTTCGGGCGTGCTCAGCCTCTGCGTGCCCACGGTGGTCATGAAAGACCTGGTTATGGCCGCTGGCGGCATGAGCGGCCATGACCACCCCGACAAACTGGGCCTTTGCAACATCAGCACCCAAGCCGCACCGCAGACCGGTGTGCCCTTGGTGGACGGCTGCATTGCCCAGATGGAATGCCGCGTGTTGCCCGCCACCGCCCATGTGGCGGGGCCGCACGACTTGATCCTGGCCGAAGTGATCGGCGCTTGGGCCGATGAACGTGTCTTCGGCCAAGGCCGCTGGCACTTTGAAAACGCGCCACCCGAACTGCGCAGCCTGCACCATGTGGCGGGCGGCCACTTTTATGCCATTGGCGAGTCGGTCCAGGCCTTGCCTGTGGCCAAGGCCTGAATTTCCAAGCCTTGACCTTTCAACAACCACCGGAGACTTTCATGACCATTTCCATGTCCAGCGCTTGCCTGCCCGTGTGCACCCGCATGCTCACCAATCTGAGCCACATCCTGGCCAAGGCCGAGCAGTTCGTCGACACCAAAAAGATCGACCCCACGGCGCTCACCACCTACCGCCTGGCACCCGACATGTTCCCCTTCACCCGCCAGGTGCTGATCGCTTGCGACGCGGTTAAAAATGGCGTGGCGCGCTTGAGCGGCGTCGAAGCCCCCAAGTTCGATGACACCGAAACCACCCTGGCCCAGTTACAAGAACGCATTCAGAAAACCCTGGCCTTCATCGCCACCGTGCCCGCCGCAGCGCTGGACGGCACCGAAGACAAAGAGATCACCTTTCCCGCAGGCCCGGGCAAAACCCGCACCCTCAAAGGCCAGGATTACCTGACGGGCTGGATGTTGCCCAACTTGTACTTCCACATCACCACGGCCTACACCATCTTGCGCCACAACGGCGTGGAAGTGGGCAAGATCGACTACCTGCTGGGCGCGCAGGGCTGAGGCCTCCAACCATTGACAGACCAGGCGCTGACAATTTCATCGCGCCTGGTGCTTGCCAACTGCACACGCTCAACGGCAACTGAAGCTGCTGGCCTCTTCCAGCGAGCCACTGCCCTTGTAAGTGGCCACCGTGGGGTAGGCGCACAGTGGGCGTGTGCGCTTGGCCGACCAATCGCCGGGCAGCTCGGTGTTCACGCCGCCAGCGTTGCCTGCACCACGGACACTGGCCAGCACGGCTTGTGGTGCCTCGCCCTGCTCGACCCATTTGACCAAGGGTCCGAGCAGGTCAAATTGGTCAGCGGCCGGGCCCATGCTGCAGTGGTTCATGCCGGGCACCGGGAAGTAGCGTGCAAAGTCAGCGCCAGGGTTCAGGCCCGCCTTGCCCACGCGCTCTACCCACTGGCGGGTGTCTTCGGCAGAAAAGATCGCATCACTCACGCCGTGGTACAGCACCACCTTGGCCCCCCGGGCGCGCACAGCGGCCAAGTTGATGGGATTGGCTTCGCCGGGCGGGGTCATGAGCGACCAACCCGACTCGCGGTAGGTGTCGTTGGTGGCGCTGAACATCTCCAAACGCGCAGCGATGTTGTCCTTGAGCGGGTCCACTGGCGCGGGTGGCACGCTGAAGATCGTGCGAAGCGCCAGCGGATCGCGGATCAAAGAATCGACAAACTTCCAGGTGCCCCAGTTGGCACCCGCCACGCCCGGGTCATAAGGAAAACTGGCATAAATCCGTTGTCCTGCGGGGGTGTGCGCCCCCTCAAACACACGGGCCACCACGTCTTTTTGTGCAGAGGTCAGGCAAGCGCCGTTGCGCGCGCCCGTGCAGGTGGGCACATCGGTCTTCACGTTAAAAGCCGCCTGACAAGCCTGCGTGGCCTGGACCATGCCGTCTTTCGCCCCGTCCAGGGCATCGCATTGCTTGGCAATGGCGTTGGCCACGGTCTGACGCTCTTGAGGCGTGAAGGCGCTGCCCAAATCGGGCAAAGTCCCGTTGGGGTTGAGCGGGTTCTTGACGGTGGCCCCTGGGGTGGCCAAAGGTGCCCACTGCTGGGCCCCCCAAATTTGCGCGAGCGCCGCATAGGGCAAGCGGTAACCTGGCGCACCGACCAAATAGCCGTCGTACTGATCGCCCAGCCTTGCGGCCGCAACCATCGCGTGACGTCCGCCATTGGAGCAGCCTCCGATGTAAGAGCGGTCAGGCCCTTTGCCATAAGCCCCGGCGATCAGCTGCTTGGCCATGGGCGTGAGTTTTTCTACCGCTTGGTAGCCATAGTCCAGCCGCGCTTGGGGCTCCAGGCCAAAGACCGTGGTTTGCGCGCCGCTGTGCCCTGCGTCCGAACTGATGACCGCAAACCCCTGCATGAGTGCCCCCGTGAGTGGCCCCCCGCCCAATGCCCCCATGGCGGCCTGAACGTTGCCATCCAGACCGCCATTGCCTTGGTAATAGAAACGACCGTTCCAGACCACGGGCAGACGCATCTCGAAGCCGATGGCGTAATCGCGCCCATCGCTGCCTTTGCGTTCATGCATGCGGCCTTTGACCAAACAATGCTCTGGCACAGCTTGTGTGCCCTGCCTGAGAGCCCCCGAGGCAACCACTGCAGCCGATTCAATGCGGGTGTTGTCCAGTTTCAACAAACTTGTCAACGCTGTGCAGTTCGCCAGACTGCCCCCTGTCGCAGCTTTGAGTTGAACTGCGGGGCGCTCGGGCAAGGCGCTGCAGGCGACCAAAACGCCCGCAAGCAACAGCACGCCCAGGGTCTGGGCCCCAGCTTGAATCTTCATTTTTTTCACGGTTTATCTCCATCAGTTTAGACATCCAACAAGGGTATTCCAAAGTCAGGAATTTGTCTGTCATCTGGGGCTGATGGGGCATGAAAGACTCAGTCAATCAATTGGCCGCCTGGCTCATGAAATGGATATGGACCATCGAAAACTCCGCAGTAGGCGGTGTGACTGACCATGCGCCCGTTAACAGGCAAGGTGTGGATGCCAAAGCCAGGCGGCTCCATGCGCCACGCCGATGCAGCCTTCGGAGACAGGTCTAAGCAAATTTGGTGTGCCACAGACGGGACAGTGACAGCCATGGTGTTGCCAAAATTCACCTGAATAGCCCGATGTAAATGACCACAAATGACGCGCTCAACATTTGAATAGCGAGCCAACAAAGCCTCGAGCTCCGACGAGCCAGTTAACAAACCGATCTCATCCATATGCCCAATCAATGTTTTGAATGGTGGATGGTGCATGGCCACAACAACAGGTCGGTGGCTGTGCTTGTCAAGCTCCACCGCCAGCCAATTTAGACGATCAACACACAGTGATCCTTCGCTCGCCATTGGCACCACGGTATCCAGTGTGATCAATTGCAGCTTGCCAATGGAGACACTGTATTGAACAAAGCCTTCTGTGCCTAAATAAGTGTGTTCAGGAAAACTTGATCGCATTTGTTGTCGATCATCATGGTTTCCTGGCAACAGATACACAGGCATGCTCAAAGGTCGAAGAAGCTCCCGCAAGTGCTCGTATTCAGCAGCACGGCCAAAGTCTGTCAAATCGCCCGTGATCACCACGGCATCAGGCTTCTGAGGCAAGCGATCAATGGCTTGAACAGCTTGACTGAGGTACGGCGCTGTATCGAGTCGACCATAAGCCAATCGACCAGGTTCGCGGATATGCGTATCAGAGAGTTGAATCAAAAAAGTGTGCGACATGTTAAATCACTGTTGATCGGTTTTAAGGCAAGGCATCAAGCGATTAGGATGAATGCGAACGCCGACTTTGTCACCCACTCGCGCAGGATGATCTTTGTCGACATCGGCAAAGAGTTGTGACTGTCCCTTGACATCCAGTATCAGGTGTACACGTTCACCCAGGAAGGTCCGGCGCATCACGGTTGCCTCACCCCATTCTGGTTGAATATGCCCAACCTCAATGTCTTCAGGACGCACGAGAATGTCCGTCTGATGACTTCCATCCACAGGGCAGGCCATCTCATGACCACCGAAGTTTAAGATCTGACGCTCGACGGCCAGCGCGTCACGGTGAAGACGATTGATACGTCCTAAAAAACTGGCCACAAAAGGGTGCACTGGGAAGCGATACAAAGTTTCCCCATCACCCACCTGAACAATCTGCCCTGCCTGCATAACCGCCAATCGATCAGCAATCGCCATCGCTTCTTGTTGGTCATGTGTGACGTGAATCGCGGTGATGTTCAAACGTCTCAACAATTCGGCCAATTCGGTGCGCAAAGTTTCTTTGAGCTTGGCGTCTAGGGCCGTTAATGGTTCATCAAGCAACAAAACGCGAGGGCGTACAGCCACAGCACGGGCCAAGGCAACGCGTTGGCGCTGCCCTCCCGAAAGTTCTGCAGGCCGCTTTTTCTCAAGCCCATTGAGTCGCACCAAGTCGACCAACTCACCCACAACTCGTTTTTGTTCAGCCTGTGATATGCCCCGAATTCGCAGACCGTAACCTATATTCCCCTCGACAGACATTTGCGGAAAAAGCGCATAGTGCTGAAAAACCATTCCAATGCCACGCTTCTCAATAGGAAGCGAGGTCACATCTTGCTGACCAAACAAAATACGGCTGCCAGCGTCTGGCGTCTCTAAACCCGCAATCAACCGAAGTAAGGTCGTTTTTCCACAACCTGATGGTCCGAGCAAGGCCAATACTTCACCCGGCTCGATCGACAAGGTGGTTGCTTGTAATCCTCGTGTTCCATCTGGATATGTTTTGGCGCAGTTGATCACATCGACGCGCGTACGTTCAAGTTCCATGGTGCTTCTCTATCAAGTGTCCAAGCCATTGCAAGCCCCACAACACAGGCAGGATGACCAGTAAAAAAACCAATGTGTAAGCAGAGCCAATTTCGATGCGCATAGAGGCATAACTGTCAGCCAGTCCCACCGGTAAGGTTCGAGTGAGTGGTGTGTGCAACATCCAAGTCAGATTGAACTCACCAACTGACAAGGTAAATACCATCAGGCTGGCGGCCACGATGGCAGGCAGCACTGCGGGGACCAAGACCCCCATAAAGCGCTGAATAAAGCTCGCACCTAAGGAGCGTGCTGCCTCCTCTAACGCAATAAGTTCGTTGCGTCGAAACGCGGCGCTGACCGTGCGCACCATAAAGGGCAAGGTGAACACCAGATGCCCAACCAAAATAAATGCAAAACTTTGGCGAAATCCTCTAATTTGTCCATAGGCCAATACCAGCGCCAACGCGGTAGCAAGGCCGGGCACAGCCACCGGCAAGGTCAGCACTTGTTCGAACCATCGCGCCCACCGTGATTCGGTGCGCGCCAACGCATAAGCACAAGGCACACCCAGTAGCAGGCTGCAAATGACACACACAATGGCCAACATCAGTGAAGCGGTGATGGTGTTGCCATAAACGTCGAGCACCTCAGCAAGCCAGCGTAAGGTCAGACCGCTTGAGAGTCCCTTGCTGTAGTTGTTGACCAAGCCAGCCATGACTGACAAGGCAATGGGCGCAAGCATGAAGAGGCTAACGAGCACAGTCAAGGCTGGAAGCAAGAGCGGAAGTTGGCGTGGATGCAACATGACTTTAGGACCCTGCTGCAGCAGGGCCTGCTGCACGATGCGTCAAAAATAAACTCAACCATGTGATGAGGCCCAACACAATCGATAAGCTGGCTGCAAGCGCAAAGTTGGCGTAATTTGTGAATTCGTTGTAGATGGTGATGGGCAGCACCTCAAACTTGCTGGCCAATGTAAACGCTGTTCCAAAAGCACCCATGGATGTTGCAAAAACAATGGCACCACAAGCCAGCGTGGTATGTGCCAGCTCAGGAATCCAGACATCCGTGGCGACTTGCCAGCGGGATGCGCCAAGTGATCTGGCGGCTTCTTCAAGTTGTGCATCCATGGCACTTGCAGCCGCTGTGTAAGTGGCGATTGCGCGTGGCAGTGAAAAATATAAATAGCCTAGGAATAGACCCACAAATCCATACGCGAAAGTGGTCCGACCCAGTCCCAACCATTCGGTAACGTCAGCCACGAAACCTTGACGCCCACCCAACAAGATGATGAAAAAACCGATGATCACACCGGGAAAAGACAGAGGCAATGTCAGCAATGACAACAACAAGGGTTTACCTTTGAAGCGCAGCCTGGCCAGCGTGATGCCAACCAAACCACCCAATATCAAAGTCACGAACGTCACGCCAAGCGATAGTCCCAATGTGTTGATCAAGCTTTGTAAATAACGGCTGTTGGTTAAAACAGCGACATAGGTATCCCAGCCCTTCTCGGCTGGCAGTGCAAACAAACGAACAACTGGCAAAAGCCAAAAGGCAGCGAAGAAAGCAATCGCGGGCGCAATGCAGGCACCCAGCAGACGTGAGGGGGAAGTCATGCGGGGTGCCCTTATCAAAAATTACTGAACGTCCTTGAGGTAGCGGTCAGAAAATGTTTTTTGAACTGCAGCCATCTTGCTGTAGTCCACGCTTTTGGCTCGCGCATATTCATTGGCGGGCAAAAAACGGGCTTGCACTTCTTTGGGCATGGCCGCTGCACGCACAGGGCGCAAATAGGCGTTGGCCCAGATGGCTTGGCCTTCATCGGACAAGACGAAGTCCAGCACCTTGTTGGCGTTGTTGCCATTTGGCGCGTTGGCTACTTTGCTCATCACGTAGGGCACGACCAAGGTACCTTCAGTAGGAATCACAAATTGCACATTGGCCTTGTCTTTGTACCGAGCACGGTATGCGTTGAAGTCATAGTCCATCAAGATTGCAATTTCGCCAGAAAGAACCCGTGCATAGGCAGTTTGCTTAGGCACGATGGGTTCGTTCTTTTGCAACGCTTTGAAGTAGTCAATGCCTGGGCCAAAGTTATCCAAAGTGCCACCACGAGCTTGGTTGACGGCAACTGCGCCAACGTAACCTACAAAAGCGGATGAGGGGTCAAGGTAACCAATCAAACCTTTGTACTCTGGCTTGAGAAGATCCGCCCAAGACTTTGGCACTGGTTTGCCTTTGAGGGCGTCCACATTGACCATAAAGCCCAAAGTGCCCGTGTGAATCGTGAACCAATTGCCTTGGGGGTCTTTCAGACCATCAGGAATGTCATTCCAACCAGCGGGTTTGTAAGCGGCAACGACGCCTTCTTTTTGCGCTTGAATTGCAAAAGTCACACCCAAATAAGTCACATCAGCAACAGGGCTGGCTTTTTCGGCAACCAATTGCGCCAATGACTGGCCCGAGTTTTTGTTGTCAGGCGGCACGGTGACGCCTGTTTTGGCTTTGATTGCTTTGATCTGGCTCGCCCAATCAGCCCACTCAGGTGGACAGTTGTAGCAGATGGCGTTTTGTGCAAATGCACTCACGCCAGCGGCAAGGCCCAAAGCCAAAAGGGCTGTACGTGCAAGGTTTTTCAATGGTTTTCGCATAAAGACTCCGAGGGTTAAAAGAGGATGAAACGAAGGTAGCTTCTTTTTGTTATGAATGCGTGATGGGGGTGGCAAGGGGTGCGCACGATTCGCCTTGGCGAAAACCATGCGCCAGCAACAGGCTGTCGCTGGGCTTAAGGGGCGTTCCTTCGGTTAAAGATCGAACAAGCAACTCAACGCTGCGCTGACCCATGGCTTGGTTGGGTTGCGTGATCGTGCTCAGCATCGGCGTCAAGTCTTCACCAATGGCAATGCCGTCAAAGCCGGTGATGCTGATGTCTTGTGGAACACGTAAACCCGCCAAATGCGCAGCCCTGATGCTGCGAATCGCAATCAAATCGTTTGAACAAACCAAAGCAGTGGGACGCTTACTTTGCTGTAAAAATTTGGCAATTTCTTGAACAGCTGTCTCGACAAATGGGACTTCTAAACAATTGGAGTCATCCAAGCCTTGAGAGCGCATCCCCTCGCAAAAACCACGCTTGCGCTGTTGCGCGCGATCAGATGCAGCGAGCTGACCGCTGATCAGTGCTATTCGCTGATGGCCTAAGGCAAGCAACTGCATCACTGTCTCGCGCATGGCCAGCTCGTTGTCGACCGAGACACAGGGGTGATCAGCCTGTCGGTTGTAAGCCAGTACATATGGCAGCTGTGCAACACGCAAGCGAAGCAAAGCTTGGGATGTCTCAGGGTTGGAGACCACAAGCACCATGCCGTCCACATTTGCGGCGAGGAGTTGATTGACGGCCAACTCTTCTTGTTCAAGTTTGTAATCCGTCGTCATTGGAAGAATTGCGTAACCACTTGCACTTGCAGCTTGCGCAACACCATCCAAGCACTCAGCAAATACAGGGTTGAGCAGGGTAGGCAGAACGACACCCAGCACGCGGCTGCGCTGTGTACGAAGGCTTCGCGCACTTGCATTTGGGAAATACCCAATTTCGTGAGCGATCGCAAGCACATTGGCGCGCGTTTCAGCATTGACCTTCTGCGGCAAGTTGAACACCCTTGACACTGTGGCCATGGATACATCAGCCTTTGCGGCCAGTTCTTTGATGCTCACAAGATCACTCCAAATGAAAACGTTTTCATTGGAGCTTTTATTTGTTAAATATTTAAGACTGAAATGGGTTCAACAAAACAAAATAAAAAATAGGAAAAGAAAAATTGAATATGAAATTATTCAAATGTGTTTACCAAACCGCTAACATCCAAAGTTGTTTTGACAGCGCTTGTGCACGCATGCATTCATATCAAAGCAGAAAATTTCTGCTTTGCCACCTCGAGCTCTGGTAGTAATTTTTCCAAGATAGAGGGGATGTCCATTCGACTTGCTGCTACCGATAAACTGATGGCAGCAACCGTTTGATCTTGACGGTTCTTGACGGGTACAGCAATTGAGCGCAGACCCAGCTCAAGCTCTTGATCACACAAAGCGTAGCCTTGATGTTTCACCAGTTCGATCTGACGCATGACATCCGTTACTTTTGTCAAAGTTTTAACTGTGAGCGCGGGCCTTCGCATTCGATTGAGAATAAACAGCGCCCAGTCTTTGGAATGCCCTGCCAAAAGCACACGCCCTGTTGCACTTGCGTAGGCGGGCAGACGGGCACCCGCACTCAACCCCACTGAAAGACTTCTGCGGTGGGTCGCTCTGGCAACGAACACAACATCTTGTGCATCCAAGACCGCCATAGAAGCTGATTCTTTCGTTCGTTCAGCCGTCATTTCCAATATGGGCTGAGCCAACCGGGTCAATTCGTCGCTGACTACAAATGCAGACCCCAGTCGCAAGGTTCGCGCTGCCAGTTGAAATTGCCGCCCTTCCTGATGGGCATATCCCAATTTACAAAGCGTATGCAAAGAACGGCGCACAGAGGCCTTGGTGTTGCCCGTCACCTGTGCAATCTGAGTGAGCGTTGCGGGGCCCCGCAATTGGTCAAAGGCTTCAATGATGGCCAGTCCTTTTTCCAAAGCAATGACATAGTCCCTGTCGACTTGCGAATCGGAAGTATCGGTGCTTGATTTTTGGGTTAAAGACAAGACGACCTCCAAAAGTTCGCACAGCGAACATTATGTTCGAATTCATTGATTTAAGTGCATGCGTTGCATAGACTGGTCCATTACCGATCCAGACCCGCGCAGACACGCGTTGTACCCCGGAACTAAAAGAAAAGAGGAAGACATGAACCAGCATTTGAATTTTTCGCGTCGTCACGCATTGGCTTCATCGCTCGCGTTGTGCCTGAGTGCATTCATGCCCTCCTATGCGTTTGCTCAATCTGACACCGCTTCCAAGCCATTGCGCATGGTTGTTCCATTTCCCGCAGGTGGGACTGCAGACGTACTGCCTCGCATCCTTGCAGACAAAATGCGTGAAGCTTTCCCAGCAGGAATCGTGATCGAAAACCGCACAGGCGCAGGCGGCAATGTGGGCGGAGAATTCGTGGCACGGGCAGAGCCAGACGGCAACACCTTGCTCGCCTCCCCACCTGGTCCCGTGGCGATCAACCACAACCTTTATAAGACCATGTCGTTTGATCCCACCAAGTGGGTGCCCATTACAGTGATTGCCACTGTACCGAACGTGTTGGCAATCTCGAACAAGGTCCCAGTCAACAACCTCACTGAATTCATCGCCTACCTCAAAGCCAACCCAGACAAAGTGTCCTATGCGTCGCAAGGCAACGGGTCTACTTCTCACCTGACGGCCAACTTGTTCATGCAGTTGACGGGCACGCGCATGGTCCACATTCCATACCGCGGCACAGCACCGGCCTTGAATGATCTGGTCAGTGGGCAGGTGGACGTTTTCTTCGACAACATTGCCTCGTCAGCTCAATTTCATACCGCTAAACGCATCAAGGTTCTGGCTGTGGCCGATACCCGGCGCTCGCGAGCCTTACCGGACATCTCAACTTTCAGTGAAATGCGTTTGCCCGCCATGCAGGCAGTCACCTTCTTCAGCGTTGTCGCGCCGCCCGGTACACCCAGCAGCGTCGCGCGAAGAATTCAAGGCCACCTTGCTGCAGCCATGGCGCTGCCCGATGTTCGCGAAAAGTTCGCAGCCCAAGGTGCAGAGCCTGGCGGGCAGACACCTGAGGAAACTAGCGCGTTCATTCAAGCCGAGTCGGTCAAGTGGAAAAACGTGATCAGTACGGCCAACGTGACTTTAGATTGATAGCCACCATGCAAGAAACCAAGCCCATCCGATGGCCAGAAAATCTAAGCCGTGTGCCCTATGCGGTTTATGCCGACAAGCAAGTTCGGGCGTCTGAAGAGCGCCAAATTTTTCAGGGTGATACTTGGAATTACCTGTGCCTGGATGTCGAACTGGATGAGCCCGGGAAGTACCGCACCACATTCAT
>JAIXOX010000024.1 GCA_027486555.1 Comamonadaceae bacterium | reverse complement strand
TTTCGTTAAACTGTTTCATGACCTGCCTCCTGAGTTGTGGCACTGGGTTGATAAAGGTTTCACACCCATTAACTTAACCCACGTTTGTCAGGTGGGCAGGTCATCCATCATGTCTACAACAGCCATCCCTTGAATGTTGTTCAAAACCTCACAGGGCCGGTTCAAGAAACAGCGATCAACTGCTGGGCCAGTGCATTCAGTCGGGTGCCTGAACGCGTCAGGTCGGTCACGATGCTGAAGTGGTTCAGGCCCGGCAAGGCTTCGCACACCGGCACGGTTTGGGGACCCCAAGCCTGGTGAATCTGGCGGATGTGCCGCAGAAATTCGGCGCTTTCGTCGCCCCCTGCCACCGCATACAGCACGCCCTTTCGGGGGCGTTGCCATTTGGCGGGGCTGGCCATGCGCACTTGCGTTGGCGTGAGCCGCAAGTCGCCCTGAAGAAACGGCGTTTTGCGCATGGGCGCAAGGTCAAACAAGCCTGAAATCGACAAGGCTTTGCGCAGCAAACCTGCGGGCAAATCACGTCCCACTTTTTTCCAGTCACAGCCTAGCAGCATGGCGGCCAGATGACCACCGGCCGAGTGGCCAATCACGGTGATGTTGCCCGCATCGCCGCCGTGCTCTGAAATGTGACGCCAAACCCAGGCCGTGGCCTTGGCCATCTGCAAAGCAATGTCGGGAATGGTGACAGGCTGCTCGGGCGTGCCGGGGCACAGGGCGTAATTGACCACCACCACGCAAGCGCCCAGGTCGCGCAAACCCGGGGCCACAAAGGAGTGGTCCGATTTGTCCAGGCTGCGCCAGTAGCCGCCGTGAATGAAGACCACCACAGGCGCATCGGCACGCGCTGCCGGAAAAATGTCCAGTGTTTCGTTCAGGCCGTCGCCATAGGGCACATCGAGTGCGGGCTTGAGCGTTTCACGCGCCTGCTCTGAGGCGCTTGTCCAATGCGCAAAGTGGTCCGCAAAGTCGGGCACCAAGGCCCGGTTGTTGTACATGCGGTCGTGCCAGGCAGCGTCTTTGGTGGGCATGGGATCTCCCTTTAAATTTTCATTTCAAGACGCAGCTGGACATTGCGCCAATTGCGGTCTGTGGTTCGCGCCGTCTCCTGGAAACTGCCATTGACAAAGGTGGTGGCAGTCAAGTAGTGGCGCGGCACCAGGTTGCTGATGGTCAGGCGCATGGCCGTGGCCGCAGAAAACCGCCACAAGCCATACACATCGGCCACCCGCTTGACGCCTTGGTAAGACAGTTGCTGCTCGGTGCGCTGGGTGCTGTAGTCCGGGTTCCAGTTGAGGTTACCGCCCAGAGTGAGTGGCAGCCCGCGCAAGCGGTAGTCCGCCCCCAGGTTGGCCGTCATGCTTGGCTGTTGGTCCAGCCGGTTGTTCGGGCCCGGAACATCCTTCACACGGGAATGGAAGAAGCTGGTGTTGGCCCGAACATCCACCGGCAAGGCATCGGCGACCCACTGATTGAGCCGGAATTTGGCCTCCAGCTCAAGGCCCTGGGTGTAGGCGTCCCCCAAGTTGGTGGGCGAAGACACATAACGCTGCGACACCTCGTTGTAGGACGTGGTGTACCGAATCAATTGGGTGATGTTGCGACGGAACACGTTGGCGCTGAGAACGCCGCCCTGTTCCAGATAACGCTCAAAGGCGACATCAATGCCGGTGGCCAACTCAGGCTTTAAATCAGGGTTGCCTGTGCGGTCAGGCTGGGTCCAAGTGTTCTCACCCAAGGAAGGCACATAACGCGCCACCAGGTTGTACAAGGTGGGCGTCTTGTAGCTGCGCGTCAGGCTCATGCGAACCTGGTCGCGCTTTTTTGCATCGGGTTTCCAAACAGCGTGCAGCAGCGGTGTCCAAACCGCACTTTCATTGCGTTTGAGTGCGCCGTTGATGGTGCCTTCGGTCAGCAAGGTTTCGTAACGAAGGCCTGCATAAGCCGACCAATTGGCGTTGATCTTGAATTCATCTTGCGTGTAGGCCGCCCAGCGACGGGTTTTTGCATTGAGATTGCCCCCCTCGTCCATGCTGGCTTCGTTGCCTTTTTCATCGCGACGCACCTGCTCAAACTCCAAACCCGTCACGATCTGGTGGCCGTTGTCCAGTGCACGGGTCCACTTGCCATTCAAGCTGCCTGTGGTGTCCACAAAATCCTGGGTCTCAAACCCGTTGCGCAACAAAGGCTGGCCGCTGCTGCCAAGCACCCCGCTCGCTCCGGTCTGCTCCATGCGGTAGTCGTAGCGTGACTCGCCCAAACCGAATCGCAACTCCAGCCGATCATCGGCCGAGAGGCGCTGGGCCCACTGGCCATTGAGACGGCCCATTAAAAAACGGCTGCGTGTTTGCGACTGAACACTGTCGCTGACGAAAGGCGTGTCCAAAGTCGTGACACGGGCACTCGCCTGGCTGTCCCAATTGGCGCCCAGCAGGAATGGGGTAAGGGTGAGACTTCGGCCTTGCTCACCTTTCCATTGAAGACGTGCGTTGGCGTGAATCGCTTGGCGGTGACCCAGGCTGGTGTTCTCGCGCACACGGTCGGTGCTTTGCGTGGATTCCGTGACGGTGATGGACTCGCCGGGCCGGTAAGTGTCCATGCCAGACAAGGTGAAGGTGCCCGCCAAAGGTTCCGTCTTGAGGTTGTGAACCCAGTTCACCATGGTCGAACCCTCGCCATGCTCGTGACTGCGGGTGATCTTCAAATCGTCCGGGTTGGCTTTTTGGCCCTCACGCAGCACGATGTTGATGGTGCCGGCGATGGCCCTGGCCCCTGTTTCGGCCGTGGGGGCACGCATGATTTCGATTTTTTCAACCTGCTCGGGGGTGAGTGAGTCGATGGAAAAACCAGGCGGCACACGCTCGCCATCGAGCAGGATTTGGGTGTAGCCGCCACCCAAACCGCGCATGCGAATGGCACCACCGCGCCCCGGCGCGCCTTGCACCGTGACGCCGGGCAAGCGCTTGAGCACTTCACCCAGGGTGGCATCGCCTTGCTTTTCGATTTCTTCCCGGCCAATGACAATTTTGGCCGCTGTGGACTCACGCCGCACCTCGGTGTCGTTGTTGCGGTTGCTGCGGATTTCAATCTGCCCCAAATCAGCGGCAGGCGCGTTGGGAGTCGGCGAAGTTTGCGCCAAAGACAAAGCGGGCAAGAGCGACAAGCCCAGACCTGCCAAGAGTAAGCGTTGGCTCAAAGCGGTCAGATTCAGGGTAAATGGGGCTTCAGGGCAAGCCGGGGTCCGGAGATCAGGTGGTGTGTGCATCCCGGCATTTTGACAGCGCTGACTCTGGCTGTGTCCAAGGCCGGTAAAGTCCATGGACCTGAGGGTATCAATCGTCCGATTTGAACAAGGCCGCCACCTTGCGTTTGGGCTTGATGTTGGCCGAAATCGACGAGCGTGCCGTTTTCGGGGTGGAGGCTTCCCAGCTGGGGGAGGCGTCGCTGGAAGCCGCCTCGTAAGGTTTTTCAAAAAACGGATCGCGGTTGATGGGTGCAGGGCGAAATCCGCCACGGCGCGGGGTGTCCAACCCGTCGCGGGGATCAAACTCTTCGCGTCGGCGACCTTCGTAGGGGCGTGCGCGAGGACGGTCTTCGGCGCGTGTGCCCCACTTCTCGGGGGCAGGGCCAGCGGGTGCGGTGTCCAGCTGCAGGGTTTCCACGTCCAGCTTTTTCTTGATCAGCTTTTCAATGTCACCGACCAAGCGGGCATCAGAGGGGCTGACCAAGGTCACGGCCAAGCCCGAAGCACCTGCGCGGCCGGTGCGGCCAATGCGGTGCACATAGTCTTCGGCGTTGAAAGGCACATCGAAGTTGAACACGGCAGGCACATCCTTGATGTCCAGACCGCGTGCGGCCACATCGGTGCAAACCAGCAAATCGACTTCGCCTTGCTTGAAGGCTTCCAGCGCTTTCAGGCGCTCGTCCTGGCTCTTGTCGCCGTGCAGCGCCGCGGTTTTCAGGCCTTCACGCTCCAGCGAACGGGCCAGTCGGCCACAACCGAGTTTGCTGTTCACAAAGATGAACGCCTGCTTGATGCCCCGGTCGTCCAGCACCTTGCGGATCACGCGGCGCTTGTCCTCGTCTTGGGCGGCGTAAAAACGCTGCTCCACCGTCGAAGCCGTCTCGTTGGGTCGGGCCACCTCGATGGTGACCGGGTTTTGCAGGTAGCTGCCCGCCAGGCGCTTGATCTCGGGCGAGAAGGTGGCCGAGAACAGCAGCGTGGTGCGTTGCTTGGGCAAATAGCTCAGGATGCGCTGCAAGTCGGGCAAAAAGCCAATGTCCAACATGCGGTCGGCTTCGTCCAGCACCACATATTCCACCTGGTTGAGAACTGCGTTTTTGGCTTCAATGTGGTCCAACAGACGGCCCGGCGTGGCGACCAGCACCTCCACACCTTGTTTCAGTTCCAGGGTCTGGGGCTTCATGTCCATGCCGCCAAACACCACCGCGCTTCGCAGCTGGGTGTATTTGGCGTACAGCTTGATTTGTTGGGCGACCTGGTCGGCCAATTCGCGCGTGGGCAACAGCACCAAGGCGCGCACCGGGTGACGGGCGGGCGAAGTGGAGGGGTTTTCGTGCTTGAGCAAGCGTTGCAGCAAAGGCAGCGAAAAAGCCGCCGTTTTGCCGGTACCCGTTTGGGCTGCGCCCATCACATCCTGGCCCGTCAACACCACTGGAATGGCTTGGGCCTGGATAGGGGTCATGGATTCGTAGCCCATTTCGGCCACGGCTCGTGCCAGCGTGGGTGCCAGCGATAAATTGGAAAAAGAGTCGGTCATTAACCCGCTATTGTCGCATTTTGAGGTGACACCCCCAAAACTGGCATGCAGGTTCAGGTTTTGGGCAGTGTCACACCCACTTGGCCTTGGTACTTGCCGCCCCGGTCTTTGTAACTGGTTTCGCAGACTTCATCGCTCTCAAAAAACAGCACCTGCGCGCAACCTTCACCCGCGTAAATCTTGGCCGGCAGCGGGGTCGTGTTGCTGAATTCCAGGGTCACATAACCTTCCCACTCGGGCTCGAAGGGGGTCACGTTGACGATGATGCCGCAGCGTGCGTAAGTGCTTTTGCCCAGGCAAATGGTCAACACATTGCGTGGAATGCGGAAATATTCCAGCGTGCGGGCCAGTGCAAAACTGTTGGGCGGGATGACGCACACATCGGCGTTGATGTCCACAAAACTGCGTTCATCGAAATTTTTGGGGTCCACCACAGTGCTGTAAATGTTGGTGAACACCTTGAATTCAGGGGCACAACGAATGTCATAACCGTAGCTGCTGGTGCCGTAGCTGACGATTTTTTGGCCAGCCGCATCCTTCCTGATTTGCCCAGGCTCAAACGGCGAGATCATGCCGTGCTCCTCGGCCATGCGGCGGATCCACTTGTCGCTTTTGATGCTCATCACTCACCCTTTGAAGAAGGCATGCATTCTAGGCCTCTTGCCCGCCAAAGGCACTGGCCTGGTGCAACTGCCCCATCCCAAAGTCTCCCGTGCAACCCGACAAACCATGATTTGCAAGAAAATAAACGACATAACTACACCCTTTTGGAGACAAACATGCAAAGACGCACATTCATTCAGACCAGCGCCTTGTGGACAGGACTGCCCGGACTGGCAACCGCCCAAACGGCCTACCCCAACCGCCCCATCAAATACATCGTGCCAGTGGCCGCAGGCGGGGGCTCGGACATGGTGGGGCGTCAGCTGTGCGACCGCCTGGGCAAGGTGCTGGGCCAGGCCATGGTGGTCGAAAACCACGGCGGTGGCGGTGGCGTGATCGCCTCGCAAATGGCCGCCAAAGCTGCCCCCGATGGCTACACCCTGATGCAGGGCTACGTGGCCACACACGGCACGTCGCCCGCCACACGCAAACTCCCTTACGACCCGATCAAGGACTTCAGCCCCATCGGCATGATTGGCAGCACCCCCAACGTGCTGGTGGTCAACGCCAACTTGCCCATCAAAGACGTCAAGGCATTCATCGACTACGTCAAAAAGAACCCTGCTCGGGTGTCCTACGGATCGGCGGGCGCGGGCTCGCTGACCCACCTTACAGCGGAATTGTTCAAGGCGCAAACCAGCGCTTTCATGGTTCATATCCCGTACCGGGGCATCGCGCCCGCCACCAATGATTTGATTGCCGGTCAAACCCAGGCCATGTTTCCGGGTTTGGCGGCCGCCCTGCCCCACATTCGCAGCGGGCGCATTCGCGCTTTGGCGGTCACAGGCACGCAACGTCACCCCGCCCTGAAAGACGTGCCCACCATGGAAGAAGCGGGGCTCAAAGGTTTTGATGCGCAGCAGTGGTATGGCGTGGTGGGCCCAGCAGGCATGCCTGCGGCAGTGGTCAAACATCTCAACGACGCCATGGCCACCGTCTTGGCACAGCCCGACTTTCGCGACAAATTGAGCGCCGAGGCGGTTGAACTCATGCCCATGAACCCCGCGCAATTTGCCGACTTCATGAAAAGAGACTTGGCTCGCTGGACAGACTTGGCCAAGGAACGGCAAATCAACCTGGATGCCGCCTGAGCCCAGGGGCCATGGCACAAAGAGAGTGGACCCAATCAGCATGACGGGCCCACCAAACAAGCGGGCAGGCACTTAACGGGTGACGCGCCCCAGCACCCCTTGCACCAAATAATTCATCTGCAAAATCTGAGCATCGCTCAAGGCCTGCCCGGCAGGAATCACCTCTTTGCCCTCGTTGTCGGTGATGGGACCTGCAAAAGGCTTGAGCAGCCCAGAACCGACCCGTTTTTGCTTGTCCAAGATGTCGTCCTGAACCCTCTTGGGCACCTTGGGGCCAAAGTTGCCCACGCGGATCATGCCGTCCTTGACGCCGCCCCACACGCTGCCTGAAGTCCAAGTGCCGTTCATGGCCGCCTTGACGCGTGCGGTGTAGTAATCACCCCACTGGTGGGTCACGGCAATGATCTGCGCATCTGGCCCGATCTTGCGCATGTCGGAGTGGTAGGCCACCGCCATCTTGCCGCGCTCTTGCGCCGCCGCCATCACTGCGGTAGAGCCGGTGTGGAATGCAATCACATCCACATCCTGGTTAAACAAAGCCATGGCCGCTTCACGCTCTTTGGGTGGATCAAACCAAGCATTGAGCCAAACCACCTTGACGGTGGTTTGAGGATTGACAGAGCGCATGCCCAAGGTGAAGGCATTGATGCCTTGCAGCACCTCGGGGATCGGAAAACCCGCCACATACCCGGCCACGTTGGACTTGGTCATGCGCCCGGCGGCAATGCCTGCCAAGTAACGGCCTTCGTAAAAACGGGCGTTGGACGCGGCCACGTTGGGGGCCGTTTTGAAACCGGTGACCGACTCGAATTTCACATTCGGAAACTCTTTGGCCACCTTGAGCGTGGGCTCCATATAACCAAAGCTGGGGGTGAAGATGATCTGATGGCCCTGTTGGGCCAAGTCGCGGATCACGCGCTCGGCGTCAGCGCCCTCGGCCACATCGGCCACAAAGGTGGTCTTGACCTGGTCGCCCAAAGCCCGCTCAACCGCCTTGCGGCCCTCGTCGTGCTGCTTGGTCCAGCCCGCCTCGGTGATGGGCGAGACATAGACAAAACCGGCCTTGATGGGCTCGGTGATTTTGGTGGGAGATTGCGCCTGAACGGCGGGAAGGAAAAAGCAGGCGGCCACGAGCGTGGCAGCGAGGTTTTTATACATGGTAGTCCTCTACATGGCCCCGAAATTGAAAAAACGAAGCCCGCCGGGGCAGCGGGCTTCGGGGTGGGATTCTAACTGGGGGATGAAGGCCTTGTTCAGCCCTCACATTGCCAAAACCTCAGACCAGCACCTGCTGGTCCAGCGCCTTGGCCCAATGCAAAACTTCCACGCTCTGGCGCAGCCCGCAAGTCCAGAAGGGGTCAGTCTGCATCAGTTGATGGACACTTTCTTTGGAATCGGACTCCACGATCCACAAGGCACCTTTGGGAACCTGCCCAAGCTGCTCGCGCAAACTGCCCGCCACGCGCACTTGCGCCTGATGTGCAGCCACCCAATCAATGTGGGCTTGCAAATGTGTGGCTCGTAAAGCGCCCTGATCGGGTCGGTCGGTGAATAAAACGGCAAACAACATGATCAGTCCTCCTCAATTCAAACCCTGGGCATCCACCCAGTTCGCAAAGCATGGGCCCAATCAGGACGGTCACGCTTTTCTGCCAAAAGCGCCATGGATTCATGGTCACAGGGTTCAAGCTGTCACCCCAACTCACCACACACTGGATTTTTCGGAGACTCATGTTGGCAATCACGGCGTCCAAAGCGGCCAAATTGCCATGAATATCTGAAACAAATGTCAAACCCTTCAAGCCCCCTCTTGTTATGTTTCATCCCTGACCAGCAACCCAGCTTTGACCGGCTTGCGTCAGTCTGTATTTTTGCAAACGGCTTTGGGGTTTATCGGGCACCGTCATCTCCAGCACACCCAAAGCCAAAGCCGCTTGCTGATAATGCATACGGAAATGTTTTTCATCTCTCAGGCCCAAAACGCGCATCAATTCAGCGCGACTCATGTCGCCTTTGACCAACTTCAACATGCGCCCCACTTCGGGGGTGACTTCGGGGGTGACTTCGGGGGTGACTTGTTCGGCTCGTCCCTGCCCCACCTTGAGCGCCTTCAAATACGCAGGGTCAAACGGGAACTCCAGCCACATGTCATACGGGTCATAGCGCAGCACTGGCTTGGGCGAACCCGCCGCTTCGCAAGCCGCAAAAATCCGCTCCACCCCACGGCCCCAGGCCTCGATCTCGCCAGCTCTGAAAAAAGCATTCGCAATCGCGGGGTTGTAGGGGCTGGACGAATGTGCGCTCAGCAGTGTGTCCAAGGTCCACCCCTCGGGCAGCACAGCGGGGTTCCACATGCGCAAGCGGTTTTCGTACACCCGAATCTGCACGGGCGCGGTCACCGCATAGTCGCGGTGCACCAGTGCGTTGAGCAATGCTTCGCGCAGTGCCGCACGCGGCACTGGAAAGGTCTCCACCCGCACAATGCCGTCGTACGAGATCACCGCCTTCAGGTACTTGGTCAGCAACAAGTCCAGCGTGTTCTTGACTTGGTGAAACAAGTCGCCCTCCACCTCGTCGTGGTACAGCAGCTCAGTCTCCGACTCAAAAAAGCCCAGCTTCACAAACGCACCGGTCACAAAAAGCTGCGGGTCGGCCGCAAACAGCAACCCCGTGGCACGTTTGAATACGCGCCTTCTTTCAGTCGCAACTTGTCCAGCAAATGGGCATCGCTGTCCACAGAGGTATGGGCCAGCGTCTCGGCATCGAGCCGACCGCTGCGCTGGGCCAAATGTCGAAACCGCGCCATGGCATGGGCCGACACATCGGCCAGACTGAACTGGGGCAGCGGCACGCCATCCCAAGTGCGGCCATGGCGCCCCAAAAGAAAGCGGTCCAGTGCCGCGCCCTTGAGCTCTTGCAGCGTACTGCCGCTGCGCATGTAGTCATGGCCCCGGTAGCTGATCGGGTTAGGGTACGCCTGCACCACCACCTCCAGGTAGGGCAAGTCAGCTTCGTCGTGCAGATTCACATCCACCACGATCCCCAGCAGGTCGCGCACCTTGTTGGGCAAGTCTTCCAGCAGCTTGGCGGCATCAGGCAAACCGACCACTTGGCCCTTGTCATTCACCCCCAGCAGCAAACGACCACCTTGCGCATTGGCAAAGCCACACACCCAACGCAGGACCTCATCGCGCCAGGTTTCTTTCCATTCGGTGTGCTGGGATTCTTCCTTGAGCATCGCGCCATTTTGACAGGCAAAGCCCTCAATCTTGCTCCGCAAACCCCTGAAAGCAAACTTTCAAATCATGCATCCAGCGGTGCTTGTCCGCCTCAGGCGCAAAGCTCGCATCGATGCTGTTGGCGGCCAGTTTGTAGGCTTGTTGGGCGTTCAAGTGCAGTGCGGCAAAGGTCTGGAGGTAGTTCTCGTTCAGGTAGCCGCCAAAGTAGGCCGGGTCGTCCGAGTTGATCGTCACACGCAGGCCTGCATCCAGCATCTGGCCCAGGTTGTGATCGGCCAGGTTTTTGAACACACACAGCTTGAGGTTGGACAGCGGGCACACGGTGAGCGGCATCTGGCTGTCGGCCAAACGCTGCATCAGCGCCGCATCGTGGATGGCCTGCACGCCGTGGTCGATGCGCTCGACCTGCAGCACATCGAGTGCGCTCCAGATGTAAGCGGGTGGGCCCTCTTCGCCCGCGTGGGCCACGACATGCAAGCCCAGTTCGCGAGCACGGGCAAATACGCGGGAAAACTTTTCGGGCGGGTGCCCCACTTCACTCGAATCCAGCCCCACACCAATGAACTGGCCTCGCCAGGGCATGGCTTCTTCCAGCGTGGCCAAAGCGTCGTCTTCGGGCAGGTGGCGCAAGAAACACAAGATCAATTCGGCGCTGATGCCCAGCTGGCTTTGCGCATTGCGGCAGGCGCGGCTCATGCCTTCGATGACCGCGCCCATAGACACGCCGCGTGCGGTGTGGGTTTGGGGGTCAAAAAACAATTCGGCCCGCACCACATGATCGGCCTTGGCTTTTTCAAAGTACGCCCAAGCCATGTCGTAAAAGTCTTGCTCGTGCAGCAGCACGCTGGCCCCGGCGTAATACAGGTCCAAAAAACTTTGCAGGTTGGTGAAGGCGTAGGCGCTGCGCAAGGCGGCCACATCGGCATAGGGCAGTTGCACGCCGTTGCGCTGGGCCAGCGCAAAAATCAGCTCGGGCTCCAAGGAGCCTTCGATGTGGATGTGCAGCTCAGCCTTGGGCATGGCGCACAGCAACTCGCTCAGGCGGGTGGTGGGAATGGCGTGGACTTTGAACATGCTGACTCCTGAAAAAACTGTGCGCGAATCTGGTCTTCATCCAACTGCGCAAAAGGGGTGTTGTGCCAGTCTGTCAACGGCCCAAAGCCGGGCATCACCTGACCTGCGGGGCCATAACCAATGGCCTTGAATTTCCACTGACCCTGGATCCACTTGAAGTTGCCCACATGCAAGCCCGCGGGGTTGTGCAGGGCATAAATGCCGTTGTTGACCGAGTTCAGCAGGGTTGAAGTCATGCCTTATTTTGCACGCACAGCGTGCTGCCAAACCGTCACACGACATGGCCTGAGCAGGATGGCTGTCCCAAAGCCTTCACTGCGGCTATGCCTGCTGTGTTTCATTGCCAAAATGCCATCGGAAAAACCGCCTTGGTTTTTCCGGACGCGGCCATGGCTTTAACCGGCCACCAGACCAGCCGTCTGGATGCCTGCGATGCAGATCAGTTCATCCTCATCGCCTGTGCCACCACTGGCGCCCGCAGACCCCAGAATTTGGCCTTGCGCATCCTTGATGAGAACGGCACCGGGCTGTGGCAAAAACTTGCCCTCGGCGGTGGCGGCCAAAGCGACAAAAAAGTTCGGGTTGTCTTTGGCCCGTTCGGCCAACGCACGGCTGGACGAGCCCATGCCCACAGCCCCCCAGGCCTTGCCCCGGGCAATGTCAAAACGGAACATGCTGGCGCCGTCTTCACGCGAAAAAGCCACCAACTGCCCTGAGGCATCGAGCACCACAATGCCCATGGGTTTGTAATTGGCAGCCCGTGCGGCCTGGATGGCCCCTTGCACAATTTGATGGGCTTGGTTCAGAGTCAGAGGGTTCACAACACAATTCCCGATAGGTATAAAACAGCCATTCAGGCTATCAGAATCGCCCCCAAAGACTGTCTTGTGCTTGACAAGGACTGCAGCGACCTGATGGCAAAAGTCTTGCACGCAAGACCTGCACAAGCTGACTAAACCAATCGCTCAACGGCGCGGGCATAACAGACGGTTTTGTTGCTGAAAGCCTCGTGCTGCTCTTCCACTTTGTCCAGCTCGTACAGGTAATTGACCATGATGCCGCCCGACTGCAGCAGCCCTTTTTTGGACAAATCAGCCCCCCAATTGATCTGGTGCAGTGTGGCCCCATTGCTCAAGTGGAACTTGCCCACAGCATCGCCACCCGGTTCGGGTGTCTTGTGCATCAGGTACAGGGCGCACAGGCGCAAAAGCGCTGCTTTTTCCGATTCGTCACTGCGTTCGGGGTGCCAGCCTGTCTTGAGGCGCTCGGCCCAAGTCATGCTGCCGATGGCCAGGCGCTTTTGCGCCTCCAGCGATTTGCGCTGCTGTGCAGGGCTGAGCTTGTCTGCGGGCCAAGGTGCGCCAGTATCCAGCCACTGGGTGAAGCCCGGAATCGGTGACAGGGTCGAAAAGGTCTTGAGCGAGGGTATTTCTTCGATCAGCTTTTGCGCCACCCGCTTGATCAGGAAATTGCCCAACGAGACACCCTTGAGCCCCGGCTGACAATTGCTGATGGAATAAAAAATAGCCGCCTTGAAGCTTTTGGCTTCACCCACCGGTGCCTGTTTGTTGATGAGCCCACCAATGTCCTTGGCAATGCCAGGCACCAAGGCCACCTCCACAAAAATCAGGGGTTCGCCAGGCAACTGCGGATGAAAGAACGCAAAGCAACGGCGGTCGGGCTGCAAGCGGCGGCGCAAATCGTCCCAGCCATCGATGGCCTGCACCGACTCATGCTCGATGATTTTTTCAAGCAGCTGAGCTGGCGAATTCCAGGTGATTTGCTGCAACTCCAGAAAGCCCGGGTTGAACCAGGAACTGAGCAAATGGTGCATGTCTGCATCTGTCGCTCGAAAAGCGGGGTGCTCTTTCAGGTAAGACAGCAGGGTCTGGCGCATTTTCAGAATGGTGACCGTGCCTGCTGGCGCACGGTTCACCCGCCTGAGCAACTCTTGCCGGGGCGGCTCGACGGTCTGGCACAAATGGATCAGGCTGGACTCGTTGCGCTCGGTGCTGTAGCGCTTGGCAGCATCCAACACCAATGCAGGGTCGGGGTTGAATTCACTGGACAGGTCATGAAAAAAATCGGTTTGGCTGCGTTTGTCCAGCTGCTCGTAACTGTGGACCAGTTTGATGGCCATGCTTTGCGCATTGGCCTCACCCCGCGCACTGAGTAATTTCCTGGCGGTCAACTTGGCTGCATCCAGCTTTTTGTTTTGAATGAAACGCTCCAGCATGGTGGCCCCTTCAGGCAGGTTTTGGGAGTCGACGCAGTTCACACGCTGACGCCAGTGCTGTAGCCTAGCTTACATGCTCAGCTTGGGCTTTTCCAGATCATCCATACACAGATGAGCCTTTTTCCCACAGACATCCTGGACGCACAAACCCTGAAAAAGCTGGACTGTGTGTTCGGTTATGCCTGCTTCAATGACGCAAGCCTGCGCGATGACCAACGCAAATCGGCCCAGTGGACGATGGGTAAAAATTTTGACGCCACCGGTGGGTTTGGCCCCTTGATCGTCACACCCGATGAACTGCCCCTTGGTGCCGAAGGCTTGCGCATTCAATGCCGCCTGAATGGCCAAGTCATGCAAGACGCCAACACGCGTGACTTTTTATGGAATGCTTGCGAAATCGAGATCAAAGGCATCGGCATTTTGTCCAACACCATTGTTCAGGAAGCCTGAACCGCAGGACTTAAGCCTTTTGGAAGTCAGCGCGCTCCATCCACCAAGACACAGCAAAACCGGCCACCAGGCCCCAGAAGGCTGCACCGATGTTGAACACCCCCAGGTCGGCCACCGTGACCAACAAGCTGACCAAGGCACCCAGGGAAAACTTGCCCGCCCCAAAAGAAGCCACAAAAGCCCCCTGCAAAACCCGCAGCATGGCCAATCCCCCCAGCACCATGATGAATTCTTTGGGACAAGCGAGCATCAAGTCGGTGAAGGTGGGGGCCATCAAACCAAACAACAAAGCCAGCACGCCAAACATCAAGGCACCACTGTAGTGGCGTGCTTTGTCACCTGTCGAGGTCAGCAAACCGTTGGTCGGGCCAGTCAGGCAAGTGCTGACCGCACCGAACACCGCACTCACGGCCGCACCCACACCACAGGCCACGGCAATCATGTTCACAGGGGGCTCGTGCCCCGCATTTTTGAGCACCGCCACACCTTGACCGTTTTGCACCACCAGCACGGTGATGGTCAGGGGCACCACCAACTCCAACATGGCCGCCCATGACCAGACCGGAGTTTGTATGAGCGGTTGCGCCAGGCTCAACTGTCCCAGCGCGGAAGTATCCAGTCGCCCTGACAGGCCTACAGCCACAGCCCCGACCAGCAAAGCGCCAATCACCGGTGGCAGGCGTTTGCCCCAGCTGGCCTTGGCCGAGAGCCACAAAAACACAGCTACCATGGGCGCTGCAATGGCCACATCACTGTGCAGCGCACGCACAATGTCCAGGCCAAAACGCAAAAACACCCCGGCCACCATGCCCATGACAATGGGCATGGGCAACACGGCCATGACCCGCTTGACCCAACCACTCAGGCCCAGCAACAAAATCAGCGCACTGGTCACATAAAAGGCCCCCAACACCTGCGCAAAGCTCAGGTGTTGCAAGGCAGGCCCCACCAGCACCGTGCCAGGGATGGTCCAGCCAAAAGCCAAGGGTGTGGCGTAGCGCCAACTCATCAGCAAGCTCACGCAACCGTTGACAAAAAACACACCAAACACCCAGGAAGCCAGCTCTTGGGCCGACAAGCCGCCCCTAGAGCCCACGGACAAGATGATGGCCACCGGACCCGTGGCAGCAAAGATGAAGCCAATCAAGGCGTTGGCAAAATAAGTACTGCCAAAGTCGGCGTGAATTTGACGCAGCGAGCGCCATGGGGTCAAAGGCACTTCGAGGTGTTTGAACAAAATCAGATCCTTCCAACATGGGCACAGCGAGACCCGATGGCAAATTGTCCCACCAGACTTTGACGCCCTTGTCGCCCATGGCTCAGCCCGTTTTTTCCAGTGCAATCAACCAAAGGCCATCGCGATAGACCCAATGCATGGTTTTTTGATCGGTCATCTTCAACTTGTCATCTTGGTAAATTTGAGTGAACGTGACCACGGCCGTCGAAGCACTCATTTCAATGACCAGGTTGCGCATCTCATGGCGGATGTTGCTTTTTTCCATGATTCTTTGGGTCCGTGACCGAGCCCAAACTGGCCGACTGAGGCCGCCAGAGGGCACAAACTCCGAGGAGTACATGTCCAAATAAGCAGGCATGTCTTGCCGCCGCCAGGCATTGCTCCACTGTTGCAAAGTGACTGCCAATCCGTCGGGTAAAACCGCCACAAGGGCCGCTTCGTTTTTTTCACCCTCCAGCATTTCCACACCAGGGCCATCGGTGGCCAGTCCATCCGCATGGTCTTGCCCATGCAAGGCTGCTGATGTCAGATCGGTCTGAACAGAGGTCACCACGACCGAACCAGGCGGCTCTACAGGCGGGCCCCAAACGATGGGCGTGTCATCACTTTTGGCCATCAAGTGGGTCAAGTGAAGTGCTAACACCCAAATGCAGGCGATTGTGAAAAAGTAACGGTTTCTTCGGGGTGACCCCTTCAACCGGTGCAACGCCAACTGACATGCCACGGTCCAATGCGGCAGCACCCAATGACGCCGTGAAGCGTCAGACACTCGCCATTTTTGAACAGGTCCGATTGCGGATGTCATGAATACCCTCCTTGAAACGTCAATTAGCAATTTACATTGATACTTTTGAAGCAATTGACATTTTTATTGTATATCAATGAAGTATTAACAGCTAATGATTTTTATTATTTTTACCGAATTTTTTAGGCATCATGACAACGCTGGTTTGTCCAGCACACACCAAAAAAAAACCGCCCGATGAGGCATCGGGCGGTTGGGCTGAGCGGACAGGGCCGCCGCAAAAAAAATCAGATCACTTGCCGGGGATCTTGCCTTCCACGCCCTTGACGTAGAACATCACACCACCCAAGAACTTGTCGTCAGCAACCGCGTCCTTGGCCAGCATTTCCTTACCGGCCTGGTCCACAATCGGACCCTTCCAGATGGAGAAGCTGCCGTCTTTCAGACCCGCATTGATCTCGGCGATGCGCTTTTTGGTGTCTTCTGGCACGTCAGCGGCCAAGTTGACCATCTCGATCGCGCCTTCTTTCACGCCCCACCAGCTCGAACCTGTGCTCCACTTGCCTTCCAGGGCTTCACCCACGGCCTTGACGTAGTAAGGGCCCCAGTTGATGACGGCCGAGCCGAGGTGGGCCTTGGGGCCGTAAGCGGTCATGTCGGAGTCCCAGCCAAAGGCGCGCTTGCCCATTTTCTCGGCGGTCTGCAGCACAGCCGACGAGTCGGTGTTTTGCATCAGCACGTCCGCACCACCGTTGATCAGCGAAGTGGCGGCTTCGGACTCTTTCGGTGGGTTGAACCACTCATTGACCCAGACCACTTTGGTCTTGATCTTGGGGTTGACCGACTGCGCGCCCATCGTGTAGCTGTTGATGTTGCGAATCACCTCGGGGATTGGGATGGAAGCCACCACGCCCAAGACGTTGGTCTTGGTCATCTTGCCCGCGATCACACCCGCCATGTACGCGCCTTCGTAGGTGCGGCTGTCGTAAGTGCGCATGTTCTCGGCGGTTTTGTAGCCTGTGGCGTGCTCAAACTTGACTTCTTTGTTATCGGCAGCCACTTTGAGCATGGGCTCCATGTAGCCAAAGGTCGTGCCAAAAATCAGCTTGTTGCCTTGGGCCGCCATGTCGCGGATGACGCGCTCAGCGTCAGCGCTTTCTGGCACTTTTTCAACGAATGTGGTGACCACTTTGTCGCCGAAGGCCTTTTCGATTTCTTTGCGGCCGTTGTCGTGCGCAAAGGTCCAGCCACCGTCACCCACGGGGCCGACATACGCAAACGCGATCTTCAAAGGCTCAGGCTTGGCGGGCGCAGCAGCCGGGGCTTCAGCCTTGGGGGCTTCTTCTTTTTTGCCACAGCCGACCAATGCGGCGGCGGCCACAGCGGTCAGGGCCACCATCTTGACGATGGAGCGCTTGGAGAGGTCTGTCATGTCAGGTCCTTTTGTTCAGGGTTACAGGGGTTGAAAAAAGCAATTATGAACCGGGATAAAAGGGCTTACCCAGCGAGGCTGGCATGTTCACGCGAATCCAGGCTGGATTGCGCGAGATCAGGGCCAGCACCACGATGGTGGCCATATAAGGCAGCGCCGTGAGCAACTGGCTGGGCACTTGCACACCCACCCCCTGCAAATGGAACTGCAGCATGGTCACACCACCAAACAGGTAAGCCCCAAGCAATACGCGTGCCGGACGCCAGGTGGCGAACGTGGTCAAAGCCAAGGCGATCCAGCCCTTGCCCGCCACCATGCCCTCGACCCACAGCGGGGTGTAGCTCACCGAGATGTAGGCCCCAGCCAGCCCACACAAAGCACCCCCGGCCACCACCGCCGCCAGGCGAATGCGGCGCACCGGGTAACCCAAAGCGTGCGCCGAAGCGGGCGACTCACCCACCGCCCGCAGCACCAAACCGGTGCGGCTGCGGTACAAGAACCAAATCAGTGCCACCACCAGCAGCATGGCGCCGTACACCAGCGGGTGCTGCTTGAACAAAGCAGGTCCCAAGAGCGGAATATCGGCAAGACCCGCAATCGCGTAATTGGGGCGATCAGGCAGTTTTTCTTGCACATAGCCAATGCCCACAAAGGCCGAAAAACCCACACCAAACAGACTCAGCGCCAAGCCCGTGGCGTACTGGTTGGTGTTCAGCCAAATCACCAGCACCCCAAAAATGGCCGCCAGCACCGCGCCCGCGCCCATGCCCGCCGCAAAGCCCAACCAGTCGTTGCCGGTGTGCACCACGGCCGCAAAACCGGCAATGGCCGCGCACAGCATCAGGCCCTCAGCGCCCAGGTTGACCACACCGGCTTTTTCATTGATCAGCAAACCCAAAGCAGCAATCGCCAGCACCGTCCCCGCATTCAGGGTGGCTGCGATCAGCAATGCATACGACTCCATCACACGCCTCCTTTCTTAGCAGCCACCCAGCGCAAGCGGTAGGCCACCAGCGTGTCACACGCCAGCAAACAAAAAAGCAGCAAACCCTGGAACACGCCGGTGATCGACTTGGGCAGCCCCAGGCGCGATTGGGCCAGCTCGCCGCCGATGTAGAACATGCTCATCAGCACCGCCGACAACACCATGCCAGACGGGTGCAAGCGCCCTACAAAGGCCACGATGATCGCGGCAAACCCGTAGCCCGCAGGCACATAGGGCGTGAGCTGCCCGATCGGACCCGCCACCTCCAAAGCGCCCGCCAAGCCTGCAGCCCCACCCGACGTGAGCAAAGCCACCCACAGCGCCTTGCGCGAAGAAAAGCCGGCATAGCGCGCCGCCGCCGGTGCCAGCCCGCCCACCTGCTGGGCAAACCCGGCACGGGTGCGGAACAAAAACACCCACAACAAGCCCGCCCCCACCAGCGCCATCAACAAGCCCACGCTGACGCGGGAGCCGTCCATCAAACGCGGGATTTGCGTGACCACTTCAAAGGTTTTGGACTGCGGAAAGTTGAAACCTGCCGGGTCTTTCCAGGGGCCATAAACCAAATAGCTCAGGACCATGTCGGCCACATACACCAGCATCAGGCTGACCAAAATTTCGTTGGCGTTGAAGCGGTCGCGCAGCAGCGCCGTGAGGCCCGCCCACAACATGCCGCCCAAGACGCCCGCCAGCAATACGGCCAGCACAATCCAGCGGCCCGTGTCTTTGTCCGCCAGCAGCGCCATGCCCCCGGCGCACACCGCGCCAATGACAAACTGCCCCTCGGCCCCGATGTTCCAGACGTTGGACCGGAAACACACCGACAAACCCAGCGCGATGATGAGCAAAGGCGTGGCCTTGACCATCAACTCGCCCAAGGCATAGCCGCTTTTGATAGGCTCCCAAAAAAACATTTGCAGCCCGCGCACCGGGTCTTTGCCCAGCGCCATGAACAGCGCCACACCCAAGAGCACCGTGAGCACCAGCGCCAGCACGGGCGAGGCATAAGTCCACAGGCGCGAGGCCTGGGGCCGCATTTCAAGCTTGAGCATGCTGCGCCTCCTGGGCTTTGGCAGCGGCGTCGGGCCACAGGCCACTCATCCACTCGCCCATGCGTTCCACCGTGGCCTCGGTCCGCGCCACCGAAGGCGACAAACGCCCCTTGGCAATCACATGCAATCGGTCAGACAACCCGAACAATTCTTCCAGCTCCTCACTCACCACCAGCACCGCGCAACCTGCGTCGCGCAGCGCCAAAATCTCGGCGCGAATCTGCGCCGCCGCGCCCACGTCCACGCCCCAAGTGGGTTGCGAGACGATGAGCAGCTTCGGGGTCGCGCTGATCTCGCGCCCCACGATGAACTTTTGCAAATTGCCACCCGACAGCGACTGCGCTGCGGCATCTGGCCCCGACGCCTTGACCTTGAAGCGCTCAATGACGCTGCGGGCCTGATCGGCCAACGCGCCCATGCGCACCCAACCGCCCGCGCCCACAGCTTCGCTGCGCGTGAGCAGCAGGTTTTGCGACAGGCTGAGCGAGGGCACAGCGCCCCGCCCCAGCCGCTCTTCGGGCACAAAATGCAGGCCCATCTGCCGGCGCGGCACTGGCCCCAGGGCCGCCACCGGCTGGCCCAACAAGCTCACGCTGGCCGCGCCGCACTGCGCGCCCGCCCGGATGTCTTCGCCCGACAAGGCCCACATCAATTCTTTTTGGCCATTGCCCGACACACCCGCCAGGCCCACCACCTCGCCCGCACGCACCTGCAAATCAATGCCGTCCAGGTCCACGCCAAACGGGTCTTGCCGTGAAAGGCTAAGGCCCTTGACCGACAACACCACCGCACCCGGTTCGCGCGCCACATGCTGCAAAGCCGGGGGCTCGGCCCCGATCATCAAACGGCTGAGACTGGCGTTGGACTCTTCACGCGGATCGCACACGCCCGTCAGCTTGCCGCCGCGCAGCACGGTGCAGGCGCTGCACAGCGCGCGAATCTCGTGCAACTTGTGCGAGATGTACAAAATGCTCACGCCTTGGCTGACCAGCTTGTGAAGCACTACGAAAAGTTTCTCGACCGCTTGTGGTGTCAGCACCGAAGTTGGCTCATCCAAAATCAACAACTTGGGTTCGGTCAGCAAGGCGCGGATGATCTCCACCCGCTGCATCTCACCCACGCTCAGGGTGTGCACCGGGCGCTCGGGCTGCAGGTCCAGGCCGTACTCGCTGGCCTTGGCCACAATGCGCTCGGTCACTTCGGCCAGGCTCAGCGACTTGTCCAGGCCCAACGAAACGTTCTCGGCCACTGTCAGAGTGTCAAACAGGCTGAAGTGCTGAAACACCATGCTGATGCCCAGCTTGCGCGCTTCTTGTGGGTTGCGGATTTGCACCGGCTGGCCATTGAACACCACCTGGCCCTCGTCGGGCTTGACCGAGCCATAGATGATTTTCATCAGCGTGGACTTGCCCGCGCCGTTTTCGCCCAGCACAGCATGGGCCTGGCCGGGCATCACGGTGAGCGACACGTCCTGGTTGGCCACCACGCCGGGGTAGCGTTTGGTGATGCCCTGTAAAGACAAAAGGGGGGTGGTCATGTCGGGTGCATTGGAGGATCTGAATAAGTCTCTTGCAAAGACTGTGCCGCAACCGTGGACACCGCCCTTGCAAGCCATGAGATTGCCGGACAATGTACCACTCAGAACACCGCTCTTTTCCGGGTGTTTATCCGGGTGTTTAGCCCCGTAATGACCCCACACTGCCCCACAACCGCCCATGCGCCACGCCTTCCAACTGACCGAACGCCAAGCTTGGCGAGCCAGCTTGCTCTGGTTCGCCGACCCTGCCCAGCCGAAAGCCAGCCACGAAACCGACGGCCTGCTGGTGACCGCCCGCGAAGCCGACGGCATCTTGCGCATCCAGGCGATGGGCCCTTACCGAGACCTCGCGCCGCACTACCCCGACCTGCCCGTGACGCACTGGCCTGGTCTGTGCATCGCGCCCGGCTTTGTCGATCTGCACATCCACTACCCGCAAACCGATGTGATCGGTTCTCCCGCAGAGGGCCTGCTGCCCTGGCTGGAGCACTACACCTTTCCGCACGAAAAGCATTTTTCAGAGCCCGCCTACGCCCATGAAGTGACCGCATTTTTCATGGACGAACTGATGCGCCACGGCGTGACCACCGCCCTGTGCTTTGCCACCGCCCACCCCGAATCGGTGGATGTGTTCATGGCCGAGGCGCAAAAACGCCGTCTGCGCATGGTCACCGGCAAAGTGCTGCAAGACCGCCACAGCCCCGACGGCCTGCGCGACACCGACACCAACTTGAGCCTGCGCCAGACCGAAGACCTGATTTGCCGCTGGCACGGCGTGGACCGCCTGGGCTACGCCATCACCCCTCGCTTTGCCCCCACCAGCACACAGGCCCAGTTGCACGGCGCGGGCGAGATCGCGCAGCAGTTTCCCGACGTGTGGATTCAGTCGCATGTGGCCGAAAACCTCGATGAAATCCGCTGGGTGCACGAACTCTTCCTCGAGGCGCGCAGCTACCTCGATGTGTACGACCGCGCAGGCCTGCTGCGCCAGCGCTCGGTGTATGCGCACTGCATTTATTTGGACGAAGCCGACCGCCGTCGCATGGCCGAAGTGGGCGCGACCGCCGCCGTGAGCCCCACCAGCAACCTGTTTTTGGGCAGCGGCTTTTTTGACTACAGCGCGTCAGACGCGGCGGGTCTGCGCTACGGCCTGGCGAGCGATGTGGGCGGCGGCACCAGCTTCAGCCCCTTTCACACCATGCATGCGGCCTACACGGTCGCCAGGCAAAATGTGGGCCGCCCCGGCATCAGCCTTGCGCCCGAACACCTGTGGTGGCAGCACACAGCGGGGGCCGCCGATGCGCTCGACCTGAGCGGCAAAGTGGGCAACCTGCTGCCCGGCTGCGAAGCCGACTTTGTGGTGATCAACCCCCAAGCCACGCCCCTGCTGGCCCGCCGCACCGCACAAACCGAGACCCTGGCCGAATGGTTGTTTGCGATGATCGTGCTGGGCGATGAGCGCCTGATCGCGCACACGGTGGTGCAAGGCCAGCCTGTGGCCCGTCACACCCCAGCCTCGGCCTGATGACTTGTCGCCCGCGACATTTTTGTCGTAACATACAAACATTCATTGTTAAACATTCGTTGTTTGGGGGCGTCCGACATGGCCATTCACACCTTTTCCAGCCGAGACTTCACGCGCGACGTGTCGGCCGCCAAGCGTGCGGCGGTGGACGGTCCGGTGTTCATCACCGACCGTGGCCGCCCGGCGTTTGCGCTGCTCAACATCGATGATTACCACCGCATGACAGGTCAACAAACGCCGTCTTTGCTGGAACTGATGGAGGCCATTCCCGGTGGTGAAGGCATGGATTTCGAGCCTCCCAAGCTGCACATCCAGATCCAGCCTGCATCTTTGGACTGAATGAGCCATGTTCATTCTGGACACCAACGTCATTTCCGAATTGCGTCAGGGCAAGCCGCAGCCCTCGGCGGCCGTGCGACGGTGGGCTGCAGACCAGCCCAGCCATCGGCTTTTTTTGTCCGCCATCACCATTTTGGAACTGGAGTTGGGCGTTCAAGCGCTGGAGCGCCGAACACCGCCGCAAGGCAGTGCGCTGCGCAGCTGGCTGGCCGGGGTGCGTGTAGCATTTGCTGGCCGCATCTTGCCGTTTGGAGAAAATACCGCCGCCGTGTGCGCCTCGCTGCACATTCCCAACCCACGTTCCGAACGCGACGCGATGATTGCCGCCTCAGCGCTGGAGCACAAATTCACCGTGGTGACGCGCAACACGGCGGACTTCGAAGCCACCGGTGTGGCCTTGATCAACCCGTGGCTGGATTGACCTGAACATGAGCGACAACGAACACCCCATCATCGACCCCTACCCCTCCCAGCGCGCTTCTGTGCGCAGGGGCATTGCGCAGTTTCAAGAACGCCTGCAAGCCGCAGGCCACGACTTCCGGGAACCGCCACCCGAGCCCACCTCGTGCTGCGGGCGCGGCTGCAATGGCTGCGTGTGGGAAAGCTACGATGCGGCGCTCATGTTTTGGTACGAGGATGCAGGGGCTTTGTTGGCTTGATGGACAAAATTCGGACCAGCCTCGCATCCCTGCGGCGCTCTTCTTGGGGCTACCCAGGATGCATCCCGGTCAAACGCGCCTGCCTGACCACGGGCCATAGGTCATGCAAGGCGGCCTGCAGGTCCAACCAAGCCGCTGCTTGATCAGACAGCACTTGCAAATTCGGCTTGCCTTTGTCGTCCTTCACATGGGACTGCACCCGCAACAGTTCAGCACGCAGCGCCAAGCCACGCAGACGCCCGAAGCTGCCCGTCACCCCAACCACCTTGTGGCCATGACGCGCCCAAGCGGCCGCAGCAGTTTCGCTTCCGTGAAAAAACCCCGCTGCCCATGACAAGGCGGCCGTTTCTTCATCCCCCACCACAGCCCGCACAGGGTCCAAGTCAGGCTGGGCGTGGCCCAAATGATCAATCACCGTCTGGTTCAGGTGGTTGCACAAAGTCATCGTGGCATTCACCGCATCATGCAAAGCTTTGGTGGCCGTGGCTTCGGTTCTGCTGTTGGGCATGCGGTCATGCATTTCCATGGCAGCACCTGTCCAAGCATTGGGCATGAGCACTTGAGGCGACCAGGCCACAGCTTGCAAAAAGCCATGCAAGCGCGGGTAATCGCTGCAAATTTTGCGCAACAGCTTTTCTTGTTTTGGGCTGAAATCCTTGCCCAAGGCCATCACACCTGCAGCACCACCGGCCTTGCCCCCGGCCTTTTTGGAAGGCGCGGGTTGGGGTGCTTTGGCAGGCTTCTTCGGCTTGACCGCCAAAGGCTCAGGCAACTGCAAGCTTTGCGCCCAGGCCAGCGCCCCAGTGGCCACCCAAAGGTGACGGGATTCGATCCGAAAGTGCCAAGCCGCCTCTGCGCTCCCCAGCTCATACCCTCGCTCATCTTCTACAGGCGGTGCGTCCATGACTTTGGGCATCAAGGCCTTGAAGTACAGGGGGTAGGCACTGTGGGCCTCGCGCAAAACAGCCTCGGCATCGACTTTGCGGTCCAGGTTGAACAAGGCCAGCGCTCGCCGATGTTCGGCGGGCGGCATGTCCTGCGGAAAACGGTCCATCAGGCTCAGTGCATCCCGGTAGTCACCGCGCTCCATGAGCAAAGTGGCCAGCACGGTGCGCCAGCCATGGTTGTCGTTGGGGTTGAGGGACAAGCCAAGATTGAGGTAATTGATGGCCGCTGGCTCATCGAGCCGCATCTGCGTCAACTCCACCGCCATGGCCAGGCAGCGCAGCATGGGCCGGTGCGCCTGAACTGCCCAGTGGATCTGCGCACCCCCAGCCAAGCTGCGTAAAACGGATACGGCGTGGTGGGCCAGGCGCTGCGCCCCGTCCAGCACCGGGGTTGGCGACTCGTCATCGCACAGGGTCAAAGCCGTCATCAAGAGATCGTCCAGCACATCCGCGCAATACCAGGCCTGCGGGTTCTTTTCCAAAAACGCCTGTGCCTCGGGCAGGGCCTCGATCAGGCCGTCCACATCCCCGTTGAGCCAGGTCATATCTGGCTTGCCCACAACAAAGGTGCGTTGCCAGCGCCGGTACACATCGGCCATTTTTTTGACCGGCTCGACCCAAGCCACATCAACACGCGCATCGCCCTCGCCTAGGGACGAAACCTCAACAGCGTAGAGGCTGTGCAGGACTTTCTCGTCGAGTTGCTCGGGCACAGCGTCGGTCAACGCGATGAGCGAAGCATCGTACTGATCGATCTCCTTGTCAAAAGCTGCATCGCGCAAAAAGCCCATGCCAGCCTCGGCCATGCCCACCAGCACATCGGCCAAATCATCCATGCCCACCTTGCGCGCACGGGCAGCGAGCAAGGGGGCTCGCAAACGAGCCTCTTGCTGCCGCCCCTGAGACAGCAGCAAATTCAACTCCAGGTGCCACAGTTGTGGGTCATTGGGATTGAAGCGACTGGTCTCCTGAAAAAGTTGCCAAGCCTTGCTCATCTCACCTTGATCGGCCAGGATGCTCACCAACCGAGTGCGTGCCGCAGTGGCCAGCGCCTTGTTGGGGTGCTGTGCGATAAGGTCGATCAAGTCCCGCCGCTCAATCTCTTGACCCTGTTGTTGCAAGGCATCCACATAGGCATCAAAAGCGGCTTCATGGCGCTCATCGAGCGCCTTCAGGTCCAGAAACATCGGGCCCAGCAGGCGGATCGTGCGCTCCTGCTCGCCCGCATCGTTCCAGCCCATGGCCGCGTGACCCAAGGCCAGTGCAGGTACTTCTTTGAGCTTGTGGCCCGTCAACCACTCGGGCGCAGCGTGCTCCAGCGCCAACACTTGCAAGGACTCGGTCGTCAGCGCCAACGGCGCGTGGTCAAACTCGGCGCAGCACTGTTTGAATTTGCGGCCCGAGCCGCAATGACAAGGCCCGTTACGCTCTGTTTTGGGCAAGCCGCGCGCGCGCCAGCGGTTCGCTGGATAAGGCATCTGACCCCAAAACTGCCGCGCCACATGGCGCAAACTGCGGGCCAGATCGGCAAGGGGGACATCCGGCATGCCCTGCAGGACGGCAGGCTCGGCCAGTTTGGCCTTGACAAACCAGTCACAAAAATCATCCAAATATTCGTCGTCCATCAGGCGGCGCATGGCAATGTCAATGTTTTCTTCAAACATGGTGGGTTTGATCCGTCTGTATGCCACGCGCAATGCGCAGGGAGGTTTTGAGAGGATGCCAGTTTAGCGGCCTGAGGACGAAGACTTGCAAGCGCCGAACAACTGGCAAGACTGTCATGACAGCGATGTGTCAGCACTCAAGGGATCAGTCAAGCAACGACGGTCTCATGGCTGACCTGACTGCGGGCGGCGTGAACGCCATCAAACTGAGGCTGGCTGCTGGAACACCCGAATGCGTGGCGCAATCGTGTCAGTGAGCGTTCTCGCGGCTTGGCGCATGTCGTACTCGGTTTGCAGGTTCAGCCAATAGCGAGGCTCCATGTTGAAAAACAGCCCCAAACGCAAGGCGGTATCGGCCGTCACGGGGCGCTTGCCCTTGACCAGATCGCTGATTCGGCTGGGCGACACATCAATGTCAGCGGCCAGCTGACGCGCAGTGATCCCCATGGGCTTCATGAAATCTTCCAACAAGATTTCGCCGGGGTGAATTTCGTCAAGTGATTCAGTCATCTTCAACTCCTCAGTGGTAGTCCACTATTTCGACTTGGTAAGCGCCGTTGTCGTGCCAAACAGAACAGAATATTTTAAGAAGAACGAAGCAAGGTGCCCCACCACCCCATCAAGCCTTCGACATCGCGTTTTGAATGTCCTGCTCGGCCGCAGGCCGCACCAGACGCCCCACTTCCTGCCCATCGCGCAACAGCACCAAGGTGGGCCACAGCTTGACGCGGTAATGGCGACCCAGCGCACGACCGGGGCCGTCTTCGACTTTGCAGTGCCGCCACTGCGGCTGAGCAGCCAATGCCTGGGCGATCAGGGGCTGCGCGGCGCGGCAGTGGCCGCACCACTCGGTGCCAAATTCCAGCAGGGTCAGGCCCTGCCAGGCTTGCACATCGGCCAGGCTGGGGGCTTCGATGGCGCTCAAGTAAGGTTTGAAAGTGCTCATGGTGTGGCGATGTGGGTACTGAACAATTGGGCCACTCTGGCCCGCAGCCACTGCAGGCACGGGTCTTTGTCAAAGCGCTGACTCCAGTGCATGGACACGGTGAAATCGCGCAAGGGCAAATCAGGCTCGATCAAGGCCAACTCGCCCGCCTGTGCAAAGCCTTGCGCAAAATTGCGCGGCATGAGCACTGCCAGATCGCTGCTGCGCACGATGCCAGGCAGTGACAGGAAATGGCTCACGGTCAGGCGCAGGCGGTGCTGCCAGTGCATCAACTCCAGAATGCGCAGCGTATCGGCGTGCGTGCGCACGGCGGCAAACTCCAGCTCTGCCAAGACTTCTAGGGCCTCCTCGTGCTTAGGTTGGCGCGCTTGCAACCGGCTCCAGCGCTGGGCCACCGGGTGGCCTTGGCGCATCAGCACCACATAGCGGTCGCTGAGCAAGGGCTGGTGCAAGGTGTCGCTGACGTCTGGCAAAAATCCAATCGCCAGGTCCAACTGGCCGTTGTCCAGCGCCGGACCAATCTGGTCGTGTGGCAGCGGCATGGCTTCGAGCCGCATGCCCGGTGCCATGCGCTGCAGCTTCAACACGAGCTCGGGCAAAAAACGCGCTTCGCCAATGTCGCTCAGGTGCACGCGCAGCACGCGCTTGGATCGCAGAGGGTCAAACACCTGCGAGGCGTTGAGCGCCTCTTCGATCGTGCCCAGCGCAATTTGCACCCCCTGCGCCAGCCTGTCGGCGCGCGGCGTGGGCCGCACGCCAGAGCCGCTGCGCTCAAACAGGGCGTCGCCCAACATGGTCCGCAAACGCGCCAAACCCTGGCTGGCCGCCGGTTGTGACATGCCCAGTTGCTGCGCGGCCAGGCTCACGCTGCGCGTGCGCCACACCGCGTCAAACAAACGCAAGAGGTTCAGGTCCAAGTCTTTGATATTCATTCAATGCATACCGATCGTGGTTGATATTTTGCACCGATAGACCAGCAGTCAGGGGGTAGCGCTTGGGTTTGGTCGCTGGTCCAGCCCCTCTTATTGGTGAAGCCCGATGATGTTTGCAAGAACGCTTTTTTTGTAGGATCGACGCCCTCGTCGCGATGACTCTCGCAGACCACCAACCATCGCCCCGAGGGCGGGGCTCCCACAAAGGCCGAGGTATTTGTAGGAGCGACGCACTCTTCGCGATGACTCTTGCAGACCACCCCCATCGCCCCGAGGGCCGGGCTCCCACAAAGGCCGAGGTATTTGTAGGAGCGACGCCCTCGTCGCGATGACTCTTGCAGACCACCCCCATCGCCCCGAAGAAGAGACTCCCGCACTGCCCACAAAGCAGATCACTGTGCCCAAGGCAAGCCCTCCACTTCAAACTTCACAGAGCCGGATGCATTGGCGACTGTCGCACGGGTAACCTTTGAGCAAGCCGTTGCGACACATACTGAAAAAAATTCACTTGGAGCCGCTTCATGAGCCTTTTGAAAACAGACAAGATGGCCGCCCACAAAGACAAGCATGTGGGCTGGATCACCTTCAACAACCCGGCCCGACACAACGCCGTGTCACTGGAGATGTGGCAGGGACTGGCCGACATTGCGAACGACTTTGCGCGCGATGACGACATTCGCGTGGTGGTGGTGCACGGCGCAGGCGATAAAGCCTTTATTTCGGGTGCTGACATCTCGGAATTTGCCGAGCAGCGTGACTCGGCGCAGGCCACCCGCCATTACGACGAAGTGGCCGAACGAGGCACGCAGGCCTTGAAAAAACTCAACAAACCCACCTTGGCCATGATTCAGGGCTATTGCATTGGCGGTGGCGTGGCGGTGGCTTTGAACTGTGACATTCGCATTGCGGCCGACAACGCGCGTTTTGCGGTGCCCGCTGCCAAACTGGGGCTGGGCTACGAATTCGATGGTGTGCGCAAATTGGTGGACGTGGTCGGTCCGGCATTTGCGCAGGAAATATTTTTCACCGCCCGTCAATTCAGTGCTGCTGAAGCACTGGCCATGGGCTTGATCAACCGCTCAGTCCCCAAGGATGAGTTGCTTGGCTTTGTCCAGCAATATGCCGACACCATTTCGGCCAACGCCCCCCTGACCGTGGCATCCATCAAAACCATTGTGGGCGAAATTGTCAAAGACGATGCCTTGCGCGACGTCGCTCTGTGCGACCAATTGGTGGCGCAATGCTTCAACAGCGCCGACTTCACCGAGGGTCGCACCGCCTTCATGGAAAAGCGCAAAGCTGTGTTCAAAGGCCGCTGAAACTTTCTCGCCGATCCACGAAAGTCATCCCATGAAACTCCCACTGTCTGGCCTTCGCGTCCTCGACTTGACCAATGTGTTGGCTGGCCCTTATTGCGCCATGGTGTTGGGCGACATGGGGGCCGATGTCATCAAACTCGAAAACGCCGACAAAGGTGATGCATCGCGCCAATTTGAACCCCAAGTCAACGGCGAGTCGTATTGTTTTGCAGTGCTCAACCGCAACAAACAAAGCATCGCCCTGAACCTGAAAGACCCGGCGGGTCTGAAGATCGCCCAGCAGTTGGCCGCAAAGGCGGACATCGTGCTGGAAAACTTCCGCCCCGGTGTGGTCAAGCGCATGGGGCTCGATCACGAGAGCATTCGCGCGTACAACCCGGGCGTGATTTACGCGTCCATGTCGGGCTTTGGCCAAACCGGGCCGTATGGCCAAAAAGGCGGGTTTGACATCATTGCCCAAGGCATGTCCGGCATCATGATGATGACGGGCGAACCCGGCGGGCGGCCAGCCAAAGTGGGCATTGCCATGAACGACATTGCCAGTGGGGTCACGGCCCTGTCGGGCATTTTGGGCGCCCTGATTGGCAAGCTGCGTTTTGGCGAAGGCCAGTACATCGAGACTTCGCTGCTGGAGGCGGGGCTGGCTTGGACCCCTTGGGAATTCGGGGCGTTTTTTGGCTCGGGCGAAATCCCCACCGCCACAGGCACACGGCACAGACGCTCTGCACCCTACCAAGCCTATCGCACACAAGACGGCTACTTGACCGTGGGGGCGGGCACCCAAAAAATGTGGGTGGCATTTTGTGAAAAAGTCATCGCCCAACCCGGTTGGCTTGAACGCCCGGACTACCGCACACAGGCCCTTCGGGTCAAAAACGTGGATGCGCTTGAGCGCGACATTGAATCGGTCACCACGCAACACCCAACGGCCCACTGGGTGGCGCTGCTGGATGCAGTGGGCATTCCAGGCGGCCCTGTTTTCGGTTACGAGCAAGCACTCCATGACCCCCATGTCCAGGCCCGAAAAATGGTGCACGACATCGATCACCCCATCATTGGACCGATGAAGACCTTGGGTTTGCCCATCAAATCCAGCGGTGCGCTGGGCAGCATTCGCATGCCTGCGCCTTGGTTGGGCCAACACTCGGCATCGGTGCTGGCCGAGCTTGGCTATTCAGCCCAAGACACCGAGGCTTTGTTCCAGCAAGGCGCGGTGTTTGATCAGTACCGCGACAAGGCACGACCCAGCGCCTGAAGTCCATGCGCTGGTCCCCAGATGAGCTGGCGGCCTCAGCTGTCCATGGTGATTTTGGCGCGGCGAATCACATCGCCCCACTTCACATTGTCCAGGCGCATTTGCTCGCTGATTTGGGCCAGAGGCATGCGTCCTATTTCTTCCACACCTGTCTTGCGCAAAGCCTGAATCACCTCGGGGTCATCCATCGTGGCGCGAAAGGCTGAGCGCAAGCGGTCCAGGGCTTCAGCGGGCACACCGGCGTTGGTCACAAAACAGTTCCAGGGTTTTTCATCAAAGCCCTCAAACCCTTGCTCGGCAATGGTGGGGACATCGGGCATGGCGGACGAACGCTTGCCAGACGACACGGCCAAAGCACGCATGCGGCCTGTTTGGATGTGCGGCATGGCCGGCCCCAGGGTTGAAACGGCCAAGTCCACCTGACCGCCCAACAAATCGGCAATGTACTGAGCAGCCCCCTTATAGGGCACATGGTTCATGGAGATGCCTGCTCGCTGCTTGAAAATTTCGGCAATCAGGTGATGCGGCGAACCCACTCCCGCACTGGCGCAATTGAGTTTGTTGGGGTTGGCTTTGGCAAAGGCAATCAGCTCTTGCAAATTGCGAACTGGCACAGAAGGGTGGGCCACCAGGACAAACGGCAATTCGCCCAAATGGACCAAAGGCGTGAAGGCCTTGAGTGGGTCATAAGACACTTTGCGCATGTTGGGCACGTAGGCAAAAGCGGTGCTGTCAATCAAATGCACGGTGTAGCCATCGGCGGGCGCTTTGGCGGCGGCATCTGCGCCAATGGTGGTGCTGGCACCCGGTTTGTAGTCCATCACAATGGGCTGCCCCAACAATTTCTCGGCCTTGCCCGCCACAATTCTGGCCCATTGGTCGGCACCACCACCCGCTGGATAGGGCACGATCATTTTGATCGGCTTTTCCGGAAATGGACCGGCCCACGCGCGGCCCATCACACCCAGCGAAGCGGCACCCAGGCCGACCCATTGAATCCACTGTCGTCTGCTGCTCATGTCTCGACTCCTGTTGGTTTGGCGGATGCATCATGTTGGGGTCTTTACGCGGGGTCTGCTGTAACCAAGATGACTGGCCATAACTCATATGTTTGGCGCATGAACCTTATTCACTCCATTGAATAAACTTATAAGTAAGATGACCCACAGAAAATATTAATGGACTGCAACCACTTAAGGAGCGTGCTTTGGAAGTTTCATTTCACGAAGAAATCAAGGCCCTGCGCATGGGCGCAGGCGAGGTCTTTCACGGCGAGGGCATTTTGGCCATCACCAAGGGGCTGCTGCAGTCGGGTGTGAGCTATGTGGGCGGCTACCAGGGCGCACCCGTCTCGCACCTGCTCGACGTCATGGTCCAAGCCAAGCCCTACATGGACGAACTGGGCGTGCATGTGGAAGCCTGTTCCAACGAAGCTTCGGCGGCGGCCATGCTGGGCGCGTCCATCCATTACCCGATTCGCGGCGCGGTGACCTGGAAGTCGATTGTGGGCACCAACGTGGCGGCTGACGCGCTGTCCAATCTGTCATCCCCCGGCGTGACCGGTGGCGTGCTGATCGTGGTGGGTGAAGACTACGGCGAGGGCGCCAGCGTCATTCAAGAGCGTACACACGCCTATGCCCTCAAATCGGGCATGTGCCTGCTCGACCCCCGGCCTGAGTTGGGCCAAATGGTCAACATGGTGGAGCACGGTTTCAGGCTGTCCGAAGCGTCCAACATGCCGGTGATGATGGAGCTGCGCATCCGCGCTTGCCATGTGCGCGGCCAGTTTGTAGCCAAGGACAACCAGGCCCCCAAGCTGTCCAAAAAACACCTGATCGACGAGCCGGCAGGCTTTAACTACATGAAGCTGGCGCACCCGCCGGTGACCTTTGCACAAGAAAAACGCAAGATCGAGCACCGCCTGCCCGCTGCCCGCCAATATATTGCCGAACAGCTCCTGAACGAACACTTTGAAGGCAGCACCCACCGCCACCTGGGCCTGATCGTGCAAGGTGGTTTGTACAACACCCTCATGCGCGCCCTGCAGCAGTTCGACCTGGCTGATGCGTTTGGCGCGTCCAGCATGTCGGTGCTGGTGCTGAACGTGACCTACCCGTTGGTGCCCGATGAGCTGGTGAGTTTCTGCAAAGACAAATCGGCCGTGCTGCTGCTCGAAGAAGGCCAGCCCGAATACATCGAGCAAGAACTCGCCTTGATGCTGCGCCGCCTGGACCTGCAAACTCCGCTGCACGGCAAAGACATGCTGCCCTCGGGCGGCGAGTACACGGCCGAAGTCATGGCCCAGGGCCTGCTGAAGTTTCTGGAGCGTCATCAAGCGGACGCTGTGCCCGAAGCCACGCGGCAATGGCTGCACACCAACGGCGAACGCCGCCAGCAAGTGCAAGCCCTGCTGGGCAGCCCCTTGCCTGCACGGCCACCCAGCATGTGCATTGGCTGCCCCGAGCGGCCCGTGTTTTCGGCCCTCAAGCTGGCCCAGCAAGACGTCGGACCGGTGCACATTTCAGGCGACATCGGCTGCCATGCGCTGGCCACCTTTGAGCCGTTTTCGGTGGGTCACTCCATCCTGGGCTACGGCATGAGCCTGGCCAGCCGTGCGGGGGTGTCACCGGTCATGAAGCGCCGTGTGTTGTCGGTCATGGGCGATGGCGGCTTTTGGCACAACGGCTTGCTGACGGGCGTGCAAAGCGCGCTGTTCAACGGCGACGATGCGGTGCTGTTGATCTTCAAAAACGGCTACACCTCGGCCACCGGCACACAAGACATCATCAACACGCCCACCGACATCGCCAAAGAACTGGCGGGCGACAAACGCCAAAGCATGGTGCACACCAACCAGACCATCGAGTCCACCCTCAAAGGGCTGGGCGTGCAGTGGCTGCGCACGGTGCACACCTACGAAGTGAGCCACATGCAGGCCACGCTGACCGAGGCCTTCACCACCGAGTTTCAAGGCCTGAAGGTGATCGTGGCCGAGGGCGAATGTCAGTTGGAGCGACAGCGCCGCATCAAGCCCTGGTTGGCCTCGCTGCTCTCCAAGGGCGAGCGGGTCGAGCGCGTGAAATACGGCGTGGACGAAGACGTGTGCAACGGCGACCACGCTTGCATTCGCCTGTCGGGCTGCCCCACGCTCACACTCAAGGACAACCCCGACCCGCTGAAAGTGGACCCGGTGGCCACCGTGATCGACGGCTGTGTGGGCTGCGGCCTGTGCGGCGAAAACGCCCATGCGGCCACGCTGTGTCCGTCTTTTTACCGCGCCGAAGTGGTGCAAAACCCCAAGCTGCACGAGCGCCTGTGGGCCCGCTGGCAAAGCCTGGCCACCCGCTGGCTGCAACCGGCTTGAGCCCCACAGAGGCCTGAAAGAAACAACATGACCCAACCCATTTCCATCTTGCTGTGCGCCCTGGGCGGCGAAGGCGGCGGCGTGCTGGCCGACTGGCTGGTCGATGTGGCCCGCCACGCGGGCTACCCGGCGCAAGCCACCTCCATTCCCGGCGTGGCGCAGCGCACCGGGGCTACCACCTATTACCTCGAAATTTACCCCGTACCCCACAGCCAGCTGCAAGGCCGCTTGCCTGTGCTGGGGCTGAACCCGCTGCCGGGCAGGCTTGATGCGCTGGTGTCTTCGGAGCTGCTGGAAACCGCCCGACAAATTGGCAACGGCCTGGCCTCAAACGACCGCACGCTGGTCATCAGCGCCTCATCACGGGCGCTGACCACCGCCGAAAAAATGACCATGGGCGACGGCCGCCGCCCCGAAGGGCCGCTGCTTGATGTGATCGCCGCGCACAGCCTGCGCCACCACGTCATGGACATGGCCCGCCTGTGCCAGGAAAGCGGGACCCTGGTCAGCGCCGTGATGCTGGGTACGATGGCGGGCAGCGGCTTGCTGCCCTTCTCACGCGAACATTACGAATCGGTGTTGGCAGGCCCGAGCAAAGCTGCCCAAGCCAGCTTGCGCGGCTTTGCGCTGGCCTTTGACCTGGTCACGCGCCAGCGCGAGCAAGCGCAGTATGTCGAGCAGGTGATGAAACCTGCGGCGCCTGCGCCTTCTGCCACTTCATCCGCCGTTTTGCCCGGCGATGTCGCTGCAAAGTTTCCAGCCGCCCTGCACCCCCTGATGGGCTTGGCGCACCAGCGCTTGGTGGAATACCAAGGCCCAGCCTATGCCCGCTTGTATGTGCAGCGGCTTGAACGCTTGCTGGATGCCGAATCCGCGTCAGCTGACGCCACCCGCCCCGTGACGGCTGAGGCCACCCGCTGGCTGGCTTTGTGGATGGCTTTTGACGACATCATCCGCGTGGCCGACCTGAAAAGCCGCGCCAGCCGCTGGGACCGCGTGACGCAAGAAGTCAAAGCCAAAGAGGGCGATGTGCTCAAGGTCTACGACCATTTCAAACCCGGTGTGCCAGAGCTGGCAGCCCTGCTGCCGCAAGGTCTGGCCAACCGGCTGCTGCGCTGGGACCGCGCCCGTGTAGCGCGTGGCGAAGCGCCTTGGTCCATGCCACTCAAGGTGGCACGCCACGCGCTGTGGGGCATGGCCAGCTTGCGCCTGCTGGCCAGCTTGCGTGTGCTGCGCCCACTGGGCAGCCGCTATCAGACCGAGCAAGCCTTGATCGAAGAATGGCTCGGCGGCATCGAGGCCGCCACGCGCCAATCCCCCGCTCTGGGCCTGGAGCT
>JAIXOX010000133.1 GCA_027486555.1 Comamonadaceae bacterium | reverse complement strand
TGCACGGCCTTGTCGGCACCTTGTGCCAACACACCGGTCACATGGGCGGCCAGGCGGCGGGGCGATGCAAAAGCGGTCACCACCGCATCGGCCGCAGCCAAGCCTTGGGCCTTGAGTTGTTCAGCCAGCACGCCAGAGAAAGCAGCGCCGAGTTTGTTGAGCGCCTTGGGCGGCAGCTCTTCCACAAACAGTTCCACCAGCAAATTTTGTGTCGTCATGTCGTGATCCTCAGGCGGCTTTCTTGGGCATTTGCGCAACCCATTCACGCGGGGCCATCGGGAAGTCCAGACGTTCGCGGCTTTCGTAATAACTCTGGGCCACGCTGCGCGCCAGATTGCGGATGCGGCCGATGTAGGCGGCGCGCTCGGTCACGCTGATCGCGCCGCGCGCGTCCAGCAGGTTGAAGGTGTGGGCGGCTTTGAGCACCTGCTCGTAGGCGGGCAGCGCCAGCTTTTCCACGATCAGGTTTTGCGCCTGTTTTTCGTGCGCACCGAAGGCGGTGAACAAGAAGTCGGCGTCGCTGTGCTCGAAGTTGTAGGTAGATTGCTCCACCTCATTTTGGTGGTAAACATCGCCATAGCTCAAGGTGTCGGTCCACTTCAGGTTGTAGACGTTGTCCACGCCCTGCAAATACATGGCCAGGCGCTCCAGGCCATAGGTGATCTCGCCGGTGATCGGCTTGCAGTCGATGCCGCCCACTTGCTGGAAGTAGGTGAACTGCGTGACTTCCATGCCGTTCAACCACACCTCCCAGCCCAGACCCCAAGCGCCAAGGGTGGGGTTTTCCCAATCGTCTTCGACAAAGCGGATGTCGTTTTTCTTCAGGTCAAAACCCAGCGCTTCAAGACTGCCCAAATACAGCTCTAGGATGTTGCTGGGCGCGGGCTTCAAAACCACCTGGTATTGGTAGTAGTGCTGCAGGCGGTTGGGGTTTTCGCCATAGCGTCCGTCTTTGGGGCGGCGGCTGGGCTGCACGTAGGCGGCCTTCCAAGGCTCGGGGCCGATGGCGCGCAAAAACGTGGCCGTGTGGCTGGTGCCCGCGCCGACTTCCATGTCGTAGGGCTGAAGCAAGGCACAGCCCTGGGCGTCCCAGTACTGCTGCAATTTCAAAATGATTTGCTGGAAGGTCAACATGGCCTGAGCAGGCCAGCAGCGAGCTGGCTGAGTTTGGATGGACGCAAACTTGCGCAACCCTCGATTTTACGGTCTTTACCGAGCACCTCTGTTGGCCTGAGGGCCAAACTCATGCGGCCTAAAACACCCCGCCTTGATGACGACGTCGCCAAATGCCCAAAGCCAGTATGCCGCCACAGAGCACCCAAAGAGGCCACAGACCCACCTTGCTCGTCCACCGCACATAGGGCGTCAATCCATGTCGCCCTTCAAAAGTGCCCGACAGACTGCCCCGTGTAAACCGTGGCAATTGCTGAACCACCCGCCCTTGGTGATCGATGATCGCCGTGGCCCCGGTGTTGGTGGCCCTGAGCATAGGACGACCCAACTCCATGGCCCTCATGCGCGAAATATTGAGGTGTTGATCGACCGCCAAAGTATCGCCAAACCAAGCAATATTGCTCACATTCACCAAGGCAGTGGGAGCGCCTTGCGGATCGTTGAAGCGGATGGCCAATTCTTCACCAAATAGATCCTCGTAACAGATGTTGATGGCCAAACGCTGCCCACGCCAAAGCAGTGATGCCTGATCCCAGCCACCAGACCGGAAATTTCCCAAAGGGATGTCCATCAAGCGGATAAACCACACAAAACCGGGTGGCATGAATTCACCAAAAGGCACCAGATGTGCCTTGTCATAACGGTAATTAGCGGTTTCTGCTGACCCCAGCGCTACGACCGAATTGGTGTATCCCTCTGCCTGATTGCCCAAAGGTAAGCCAACCAAAGCCAAGCCACCCGAGTTTGAAAAATGTTGTACCAATTCCGCCCAGTACCCGGGCGGCAATTGGCCTGGGAGCAGGGGAATGGCGGTCTCTGGGGCCACCACCAGAGGTTCGCGCGTGCTGCGCAGCTGGGTGTTGTACCACTGCAGGGCGTCAGGTACCCCACTGGCCGCTTGAAATTTATCGGTCTGTGAAATATTGGCTTGCAGCAATTCGACCCGATTTGTGCCCGCCGATGTGGTGAATGACGGCGAGATCACTTGCAATGCCCAAGTGACAAGCCCAACAGCTGCCAAAGGTTGAAGGGCACGCAAGCGCCAACCGGCCAAGGCCAGGCGCATGGCCAACCACGCACCCATCGCTCCGATGCCATAAACCCCAACCCAAGGGGCCCATGTCGCCAAGAATCCATCCACATGCGCATAACCTACCGCACCCCAAGGGAAACCAGTGAGCCAGCGCCCGCGAGCCAATTCGGCCAAAGTCCACAGCGCGGCAAACAGGGCACTCGCCAAACCGGGGCGTTGAACGCTCAAGCCATGAGCGACGAAAACCCACAGCGCAGATGCGGCTGCATAGTAAATCGCCAATGCACCTGCCAGCGCCAGTACGGCCAAAGCAGCCAATGGCGACGGCAGGCCCCCCACTTGGTGCATAGACACATACAACCACCAAAAACACCCCGCCAACCAAGCTGCTGCGAATACCCCGCCCAGCCAAGCTGCGCGTTTGAGCTTGAGGAGCTCTTTCTCGTTTTTTTGAACCAGACCAGCCAATCCGCTGCACAACAACATCATGCTGAGAATCTGAAGCCATCCTTGCGCCTGCCCACTGCCTGGCATGGCCACTGAAGCCGCTTGTGCAACGCCAGCCACAACGAGCAGCAGTGTTTGAAACCTCTGAGCTGGTGGCCGCTTGATGCTCATGTCGTGTTCTTTGAACTTGCGTCCATTGGCAATGGTGATGCCTTGAACCAACGCACCGCGCCGGCTCGGGTGTGCAAGACGACAAACTCAAGACCTGCCAAAACGTATTTTTCACCGCGTCGCGGCACATGACCCATTTCATGCGAAATCAAACCACCCAAGGTGTCAAAGTCTGGTGCGTCATGGTCTTTGCGAGCGCTGGCCAAGTCCACGCCAAACGCCTCACCCACCCGTCCGATTGAAGTGTCACCACTGATGCGAAAACTTCGATCGGGCATGGCCAAGATATCCCCTTGGTCATCCGCAATGTCAAACTCGTCTTCGATTTCACCGACGATTTGTTCAAGCACGTCCTCGATGGTGATCAATCCGGCCGTCCGACCAAACTCGTCAATCACAATAGCCAAGTGGTTGCGGTTATTTTTAAATTGACGCAGCAAGTCATTCAATCCCTTGCTTTCAGGCACAAACACAGCGGGCCTTAACAAAGCACGAATCGTCAATTCCTCAGACCGTTGCAGCTTTAACAAGTCCTTGGCCAACAAGATGCCAATGATGTTTTCTGTCTCGCCTTCAAACACTGGAAAACGAGAATGCGCGGTTTCTAGGACCTGGTTCATCAATTGATCAAAGGGGTCTTCTATATTGAGCAAGTCCATCCGCGGGGCCGCCACCATCACATCCCCTGCAGTCATGTCGGCCATGCGAATGACCCCCTCCAACATCAAGCGGCTTTCAGCATTGATGATCTGATTGTCCTCAGCCTCGGCCAAGGTCTGTATCAACTCATCAGCGGAGTCGGGGCCGGGATGTATGAATTCAGCTAGTTTTTGCAAAAAACCGCGCTTGTCTTCACGCTCTGTGTGGGGTGCAATGGCACGCGATGGTAAGGGGTCTGACACAGTCAAAATGAGCAGGACATGCTGTTATGGAAAGAACTTGAGGATAGCGGATTCGAATGACAAGCACTGAACCCAAAAGGACTCACACCTTATGTCGGGCCTCACGTACACCTTGTCTGATTTCTTGTACCGTGGCCAACCATTGCCTGAACTGTTTTGCTTGTAACTTAAGTTGGTAATCCACTTGCGCCATCTGCTCTTGAAGCAAACCGCTCAACTGGCTGTCCAAATCGGCCTGCAGCAATCCAAGATACGCTTCACTTTCACTGCCGTCACGCTCTACAGTCGCTCCAGCATGGCGTGCAATTTTAAGCATGGCTGAGTTTTCACTCAATGCATGAATGAACAGCATGCTCACCCCTTGATTGCGTGCATGCATCACTGCATGCTCAAACAATTTCCCACCCAAGCCCTTGCCCCGCTGATGCGATGCCACCGAAACACCAAACTCTGCGCAGGTTGCCCACTGAGGATCGATGGAATAGGCCAAGTGCGCCATGGCGACCAACTCCAAGCGGCGATTGAACACCCCAAAAATTTCATCCCTTTTGAAATCAAGCCCCTGAACGTAGCGTTCAATTTGCTCGGCAGTGGCAGCATATCCAAACCTCAAATAACGATCTTGCGCCGACAAGCCATACAGGTGCCGTTCAATGCGCGGCTTGTGGTGAGTAGAAAGCGATCGAATGGGCACCCAGCTCATTGTTTTTCTGGAGACGGCATCGTTGTGGCTGACATTCAAGCCCTCTTCCAAACACAATCTTCGCCAAAGGCTCAGAAGATATGCCTTTGTGCGAGACCAGAACTTGAGAAGAGGAAAGGGCATATGGGTTCAAACCTAGGGTTTACGCTGATTTTGCACCGAATTCCTTTTCATCTCCGAATTTTGGTTTTTGTCGCATGGGAGACCTGATTGATCCCCCTCTCGGGATTTGCCCCATCTCCGTTGAAATGGCTTTTGGCGACAATGGGTGACTATCAGGAGAGAAGTTCATGGAACGTATCTGGCTCAAAAATTATCCACCCGGCGTCCCCCACGACATTGACACAGATCAGTACAAAAGCTTGACTGACTTGCTTGAAACAGCTTTTCGCGTTCACGGTCACAGTCCATTTTCTGTGTGCATGAACCGCACGATGAGTTACTCGGCATTGGATGAGTTATCAAGTGCTTTAGGCGCTTGGCTCCAAAACAAAGGCCTGCTGCCTGGGGCAAGAGTGGCCATCATGTTGCCTAATTTGCCACAGTTTGCTGTCACCATGGCCGCCGTATTGCGAGCAGGTTACACATGCGTCAATGTCAACCCCCTCTACACTGCCCGTGAACTGGAACACCAACTCAATGACTCTGGTGCTACAAGCATTGTCATTCTTGAAAATTTCGCTTCGACTTTGCAACAAGTAATAGAGCGAACACCGTTACAACATGTTGTAGTGGCCTCTATCGGCGATTTGCTAGGTCCATGGTATGGCAGATGGTTGAGTTTTGCAGTCAGGCATTTGGCCAAGATGGTCCCCGAATTCGAACTGCCACTGGGTGAAAAACGAACCGTCACATCATTCAAAAAAGCGATTGACCAAGGTCGTCGACTTAAGCTTCGCCCGACACAGCAGACTTTGAATGACACGGCATTTTTGCAGTACACCGGCGGAACCACCGGTCTGTCCAAAGGCGCCGTTCTCACGCACCGCAATGTTGTTGCCGCTATTTTGCAAGCTGAAGCTTGGTTTTCTCCTGCCTTGGCCGATATTCCCGATCTTCGAAAAGTCAACAGTGTTGCAGCTCTTCCGCTTTATCATATTTTTGCGCTGACCCTGTGTCTCTTGGCCATGCGCCAAGGCTCCATGTTGACCTTGATTCCCAATCCACGTGATTTCGGTCAATTCATCGAAGTCCTGAAACAGCGCCCCTTTCATGTTTTGCCTGGCGTCAACACCTTGTTCAATGCCTTGATGCTGCACCCGATGTTCAAGACGCTTGACTTTTCATCACTCAAACTCACGCAAGCAGGTGGTATGGCAGCCTCTGAGGGCACGGCCCGGAATTGGCAATCGGCCACTGGCAGCGCCATGATTGAAGGTTGGGGCATGAGTGAAACGTGTGCTATCGGCACCAACAACCCGGTTACACAAAAGAACTTCAGCGGCAACATTGGTTTGCCACTTCCAAGTATTGACATCGCCATCAAGGACGATGAAGGCATCAGCTTGCCCATTGGCTCATCTGGAGAAATTTGTATCCGTGGACCCAACGTGATGACGGGTTATTTCAACCAAGTCGCTGAAAACGCCAAAACCTTCACATCAGATGGCTTCATGCGAACCGGGGATGTCGGCATCATGGATGAACATGGTTTTACACGCATCGTTGACCGCAAGAAAGACATGATCATCGTCAGCGGCTTCAATGTTTTCCCCAGTGAACTGGAAAATTTGATTTCGACATGCCCCGGCGTTGTCGAGTGCGCGGCCGTCGGTATTCCAGACGCCATGCAAGGTGAATCGATCAAGGTTTATGTGGTCCGCAATGACCCTTTGTTGACCGAAGAATCGATCCTGCGTTTTTGTCATGACAACTTGACGGGCTACAAACGTCCGAAATACTTAGAGTTTCGAGACGAGTTGCCAAAATCCAATGTGGGCAAAATCTTGCGTCGCGAACTGCGCAAATAGACTTTGAGCATGCCCCACACAATTCAATTGCCACCCGGTGTTACCGTATTTGAGCGTGGCTGGTTGTCCGCCAACAATGTCTTGCTCACCGACGAGCAAAGTGTGACCTTGGTTGACAGTGGGTACGTGACGCATCATGAGCAAACCCTGGCTTTGGTGAAGGAAGCCTTGAACGGTCGTCCCCTTGATCGCTTGGTCAACACACACTTGCACAGCGATCACTGTGGAGGCAATCAATTTCTACAATTGCATTACCCCCAACTTCAAACATGGATCCCTCCAGGTTTGTCACAGGCTGTTTTGAATTGGGTTCAAAGTGATCTGAGCTACCAACCCACTGGCCAAAACTGCCCTCGTTTTCATTTCACTCACTTACTCCAACCCGGCAGTGTGCACCGTTGGGCCAATTCGAATTGGGAAGTGCATGCTGCACCTGGACATGATCCGCATTCTGTGATTTTGTTTGCGCCCGAACACCGCATTCTCATGTCTGCGGATGCCCTCTGGCAAAACGGATTTGGCGTCGTTTTCCCTGAACTCGTTGGCATAGCCGCATTTGACGAAGTGGCCCAAACCTTGGATTTGATTGAGCGCTTGAATCCATACACCATCATTCCTGGGCATGGCTCGGTGTTCAACAATGTTTTATCAGCTTTGAGTCTTGCACGCCAAAAATTGGATGCTTTTGCTCAAAATCCAGAACGACATGCGCGTTACGGCACCAAAGTTTTGCTCAAGTTCAAATTGCTGGAGTGGGGTCACATCTCTAGACAAGATTTCAATGATTGGGCTATGGCTATGCCCTACATGCGTGATTTGCACCAGCGTTTTGGAACAGCTTATTCTTTGCACACTTGGCTAGACATGATGTTGTCTGAGTTGGAACGCAGTGGTGCTTTGATGGAGTTGGACGGTGTTGTTCACAATACATGATCTGTAAAAACAGCCAACTCAGAGAGGACGGCCAAAAAAACTTTGTGATTCTCAAAGTTTTTCTATGTGTTCATAAATTATGGAGCGGGAAACGAGATTCGAACTCGCGACCTCAACCTTGGCAAGGTTGCGCTCTACCAACTGAGCTATTCCCGCATTTGTATCGCTATGGCGGAGTGGACGGGACTCGAACCCGCGACCCCCGGCGTGACAGGCCGGTATTCTAACCAACTGAACTACCACTCCAAGCTTCTTCGCACATTGATTTGTGGCTCCTCGACCTGGGCTCGAACCAGGGACCTACGGATTAACAGTCCGGCGCTCTACCGACTGAGCTATCGAGGAATGTATGCTGCGAAAAGAAAACGTCGTAGAAAACTGTTTCTACGACGTTGATCTGGTGGCCTGAGTCGGAATCGAACCAACGACACGCGGATTTTCAATCCGCTGCTCTACCAACTGAGCTATCGGGCCAGACTAATATTGTAGCAGAGGAAAACTGCTTTCTCGAAGGGCTGCTGCGAAATCAAGGGATTCGCTTGCTGCGGTTCAAATCAACGCCCAGTTGTTTGAGCTTCCTGTACAAATGCGTACGCTCCAGACCCGTTTTTTCTGCAACGCGTGTCATTGAGCCGCCCTCATTGGACAAATGGAACTCGAAATATGCTTTTTCAAAGGCATCTCTGGCGTCTCTTAAAGGCAAATTCAAATCAAATATTTGTTGGACGTCTGGCGGCACGCTGATGTCCGAAACAATCATGGCCATAGCAGGTAATACCTGCCCCACCCTTTGTGCATGCGCATGAGTTGCCATCGCCGCTTGCTTGACCTGATCCCGTGCCAATCCTTGCTCCACTGCTTTGAGCAGCTTTTGCAAAGTAATGGGTTTTTCCAAAAAGGCTTGCGCGCCAATTTTGACGGCATCGACCGCCGTATCGATGGTTGCATGACCACTCATCATGATCACTGGCATATTGAGCAATCCTGAGGATGCCCATTCCTTGAGCAGGCTCACCCCGTCGGTGTCTGGCATCCAGATGTCGAGCAAGACCAAGTCCGGGCGATTGTTCTGACGTGCTTGTCGGGCTTGCGCGGCATTTTCAGCCAGTTCCACTTGGTGACCTTCATCATAGAGGATCTCCGAAAGAAGATCGCGAATCCCCAGCTCGTCATCTACCACCAATATATTTGCCATATCGCCCGTCTTGTCTCTGTTCATGTAGGGGACGTCATCGGTCCCATTGATGCTTGCTTGACCACAAATGATAGCGAGACTTGTGCACCTTCAATTTTTCCATTGTGAAGGATGTTGCTCATTTCAATTTTTGCAACATGCTCATCTGCAATTTTTTTCACCACGGCAAGACCCAATCCCGTTCCTTTGGCTTTGGTGGTGACATAGGGTTCAAATGCCCTTTGCAAAATATTAGGTGCGAAACCAGGACCGGTATCGCTAACGGTAAGCCGAACCACATGTCTGGATGCTCGCCATTCAGTGCGAATGACAACGCGAGATTCATGCCCGAGAACGTTAGCGGCTTCACACGCATCCTGTGCGTTTTGCACCAAATTGTGTATGACTTGGCGCAATTGCTGATCATCGCCTTGGATTTGTGGACACTCGACATCCAAGTCAGTCAGAACCTGAGGTCGTACGATGCGATCAGCGGCTTCGTCAACATACAAAACCATCATATCTGCAATCAATGCATTGAGTTGCACTGGCTTGAGATCCGCCGAAGGCAGTCTGGCGTAATCCCGAAATTCATTGACCAGTCTTTTCATGGCATCAACTTGATCCACAATGGTTTTGACCGATTTGCTCAGAATTGCATCGTCTTGAATATCCAGCTTCCCGATCAGTTTGCGCTGTAAACGTTCAGCTGACAGCTGAATCGGTGTCAATGGATTTTTGATTTCGTGCGCCAAGCGTCGTGCAACCTCGCCCCATGCTTGAGATCGCTCCGCAGACACGATCTCAGAGATGTCGTCGAAAACGAGCAAGCGCATGCCATCAGGCAATACCGCCCCCCTTGCCAGCAAAGTGACTGCCGATTGGCCAAATCCTTGACCGGTGGAATGAATCTCAAAGGACTTTTGCCAATGGTCCAATTCATGCCCGACTTGGTCTGCATGCAAAGCCAAGAATTGATCACTAACACCGTTTGCAAAATCCTGCAATGACTGCAAATCGTTCATCCGCATGCCCTCGTGCGCAGCCACGGAGACTCTGAGTATGCGGGTGGCGCCTGGATTGGCCGAGTGGATAACGCCCTGTGCATCCAACACCATCACACCTGCTGTCAAATTATCTAAGATCGTCTGCAAATTACTTCGCGCCTGCCCCAACTGACTCAAGCTGCGTTCGGAGCTCGCGCGTGCATCTGCCAGTTGCTGTGTCATGTCCGCAAATGAACGGGTCAACCCACCCAACTCGTCTTTGCCTTGCAATGCCAACTTGGGACGTAAATCACCGGCTGTCACTTGCCGCATACCGTGGGCCAGCAACAACAAGGGCCTAGCCAATTGGTTTCCAAGTAACACCGCCAACAAAATGGCCCCCAATACTGCCAAGAACAAACTCAGTGTCAAGGTGCCAATGTACATCCGCTTTAAACCTTCACGCGCCAATGCACGCTCTTGGTACTCCCTGTAGGCGTTTTGCACTTCCAATGCATTGTTGACCAAGGTGGGTGGCAGATCTTGTGTCACCAACATCAGGCGTCGCTCTTCGTTCAAAGCCAGACTTTGCTGAGGTATGAGGACCAATATTTTAATTTTGGCTTTATCGTTGCCTGGTATTGCCTCATCAAGGCCTTCTATCCACGCCAAGCTGCCTTTTTGCCGCGCCTCTTTGATTTGTTGAACTGTGGGTCGATCTGTCCGGATTTGAAATCTTGATTGACCACTGCTGGCCAAGCTTTTGCCACCTTCCGTCCATAACACCACATCGCTCACGCCCATTTGCAATCGGATTTTTTCGATCGCCAGTCCCACTTGCAGCTCTTTCACATCACTCAAGTCTGAAGCTGCTGCAGTTGTTTGTTTGGTCAACTCATGGCTCAGCGTGTCCAAGGTGGCTCGCCCGAGATTCAATCCCGCCACCAAGGCGGCCTCCACTTTGACGTCAAACCAACTTTCAATGGATCTGGACACAAATTGATACGACACCACATAGATCAATATGCCAGGCACGACGCCAACCAAACCGAAAATGCCAGCAAGCTTGACCAGCAAACGAGACCCAAATTGACCTCTGCGCAAACGCAACAACAAACGCAACATGCCCCAGACGATGGTCACAAACAGACCCGTGGCCACAATAGCGTTGACCATCACCAACCAATCGTAGGTTTGGTTGTAGCGTTCACGGTTGCCTGTGGCCTGTGTCAGTAACACCAACAAACCCAAGCCAATGACCAAAACCGCCAGCACACCAATCATCATCAACCAGCGACTGGCTTTCGACGACAGTGCCGACAATTTCGATGACGGCCCATTGAACATGCTCACTTCAGCGCACCATTTCTGCGCTCAGTCGCAACTGGGTTGCAACTTGCAAATTCCACTCGGTTTGGTTGCCTGCTGCAATCTGAAAGGGGCGTGGTAGCTGTGATACATCCAGCTTGAATCGGTACAAAACATATTGCCTTGAATCAAGGCTGATTTCACTGGCGTCTGCCACCTTCCAATTGCTTTGTCTTTGGATAACCCCCAATGCCTCGCTGAGACTTTCAAAACTTTGCGAAATGCTTCCTGCCAGACTTGTTCCAGAAATTGGGTCCGATGAAACATTTAACCTCCAACGACGGGTCAACGGCTGAAATGCCAAACGGTAATAACGGGTGACAACTCCTACTTTACGATCAAACCAATACCAGCGATCGCGCATCAGTTCAGCCTCAGCCATGAAGTGCACCGCCAGGCCTTTGACCAAGGCATCTTCCACAACGGGTCCCAATTCCAGCTTCAACTGTGTATTCAAAACCAGGGCATTGTCCAGGCGGCTGGCTCTCAGTTGCGTCAGTTCAAGCGTCGCACTTTGCCCCCAGGCATGGGTTTGGGCCAATAAACAAGCGCCCAGCAAACATCCCGTTCGAATCAACAGTTCAAACCAAGCGCTTTTCCAACAGTGCGTAATAAAAACCATCATGTTCACCCAGTGCATTGTGCTCGAATGGAAGGCCTTCGGGGACTTGCCCTGGCATCAAATGTCCTGGTGATGGGTTCAATTGGGCATCAGTGTTGTTCTGAAGAAACGCATGAATGTTCTCTTCACCTTCGGTTTTGAAAACGGAGCAAGTGCAATAAAGCATTCGCCCCCCCGGCACCAACAGTGGCCAAAGTGCCTGCAGGATTTGTCTTTGAAGATTTGCCAATTTCTGACTGTCTGTCGCACGGCGCAACCAACGCACATCGGGATGTCGCCTCACAATGCCCGATGCTGTGCACGGGGCATCGAGCAAAATAGCGTCAAATTGAACACCATTCCACCAATCTTGTGGACGCCCTGCATCGCCCGTCATCAGCTTGGCGTGAACACCTAATCGCGTCAAATTTTGCTGAATACGCTCAGCACGGCGTGGATCAACATCCAAGGCCAAGACTTGCGAATGTTCAAGCAGTTCCAACAAATGTCCAGTTTTCCCACCAGGTGCGGCGCATGCATCCAAAATTCGCCATGGGTGTTGAGTGTCCATGCCATGCGTCAGCAAGGGTGCGGCCAATTGAGCAGCAGCGTCTTGCACGGAAACATGCCCTTCGTCAAACCCGGGTAACCGCTGCACTGTCACGGCTTTTTCAAGTTGTAGACCCTGTACACCGACGATTTTCGACAAGATGCCCACATCATTCAACTGGCGCTGGTAGTCGAGGACGCTGTGGTGCTTGACATTGACCCTCAATGTCATCGGTGCTGGCTTTTGCGCGGCATCCAGGAGGCTCTGCCATTGGTCAGGGTATTCCTCTTGCAAACGCTCTACCCACCATCGTGGATGATTCCAGCGTGCCTCCATGGACCCCTCTGTTTCTGCAATCAGCACATTTCTTTCACGCATAAATCGTCGTAAACAGGCGTTGATAAATCCACTTTGAGCTTTTGTATCTCTTTGTTTTTGTGCAGCCTCAACAGCTTGATTGACCAATGTATGTATTGGGTATGGTGCATCTGAATCACGCCAGCACAAGGCCAGCGCTGTGCATAGTAGTGCATCTGCAGCAGGCGGTGGAGCCTTGGCGGCCAGTTTTCCGCGCAAGGCAACGGCTCGCCCCCATTGGCGCATGACTTGAAAGCTGAGTGCTTGGACACCAGGCCGCAATTCATTGGCGACAGTGTCGATTTGGGTAGTCAGTGATCGCCCTTCTTTAACCGCTTGAACCACCAAAGCGGTTGCTTGCAACAAACGCCACAACGGCAAAGACTGCGCTGAGGGTAACAATTTCGGCGAAGTAAGGTTCATTTTTAGATTTTTCAATTGGATGTCATTGTCAAATCCATCCTCATCACGGGCTTGAAGTTCAAACGCTTGGCCAACCAAGCCGCTGGTCTCATCGCCAAAGCATCGTTGTATGCAGCAACGGCCACATGGTACGGAATCACAGCAGCAGGCAGGGTCTGCCTCATTCTGCTCAGAGCAATTTCAAGATCGGGCTGTATCGGTGCAGAGGCCGTTTGTTGCAACAATCTGATCTCTGCAATCAATTTCAAATGTTGAGAGATCACCAGCTTTTGATGGTTTTGAACCAAGGGCTGCAATCGCATCTGAGACAAAGCCTCCAGCAATGCCTCACAGGCCGCTTGCAAGAGTTCGATTTCTTTCAGGTCGGCCTCTTTAGACAAGGACTCGCGTGCCGCCAAGCCACCTTGTAATCGGACCAGCAACCTCAGCCAAACCGCATCGACACTGCTCCACTGCCTGATGACTTCTGAACGAAGACGCACCAATCGATTGTGCGCTCCCACAGACCAAAATAGCGTGACCAAAACCAATGCCCCAAAGATCAAAAAACCCATGCACACCTCTTTATTGTCTTGGTTATGAAACAGCCCCTGACCGCGCAGCAGTTCAGGGGCTGTTCAAGATCACCGTTTTGACGATGATCTCAGGGCTCAGGCAGCTTCGCCAGAATCCGTGACTGCATCCTCAGCACTTTCACCAGCCAAGTCCGCTGCTTCTGCATCGGCAATGGCTTTGCGCTCTGCGTCGTCCATGGCGTCCTTCACAGCACGGGCTTTGTGATAAGCCAAGCCGGTACCGGCAGGAATCAAACGACCCACAATCACGTTTTCCTTCAAACCACGCAGCTCGTCGCGCTTGCCCATGATGGCCGCTTCGGTCAACACGCGGGTCGTTTCCTGGAAGGAAGCGGCCGAGATGAACGAGTCGGTCGACAAAGAAGCCTTGGTGATGCCCAGCAACAAGTTGCTGAAGGTCGCAGGAATCTTGCCTTCGGCTTGCAGGGCGTCGTTGGTGTTGAGCATTTCGGAACGCTCCACTTGCTCACCCGAAATGTAAGTCGACTCACCAATGTTCTCGACCACCACGCGGCGCAGCATCTGACGAACAATCACTTCGATGTGCTTGTCGTTGATCTTCACGCCTTGCAAACGGTAAACATCCTGCACTTCGTCCACGATGTAGCGGGCCAACTCTTCGATACCCAGCAAACGCAAGATGTCTTGTGGGTCGGCGGGGCCGTCCACAATGCTCTCACCCTTGTTGACCACTTGGCCTTCGTGCACCAGGATGTTCTTTTCCTTGGGGATCAGTTCATCCCAGACCTTGCCTTCAGGGTCAGTGATCTGCAAGCGGACCTTGCCTTTTGTTTCTTTACCAAACGACACGGTACCCGTGATCTCGGCCAACATGCCTTTGTCTTTGGGGGTACGGGCTTCGAACAATTCGGCCACACGGGGCAAACCGCCGGTGATGTCTCGGGTCTTTTGACCTTCGACCGGGATACGGGCCAAGACTTCACCTGGGCCCACATCCATGCCGTCGCGCACTTGGATCAGCGAGCCGATCTGGAAGCCGATGGTCACCGAGTGGTCGGTGCCAGGGATCTTGACTTCCTTGCCCGCCGCATCGATCAACTTGACCTGTGGGCGGATGACCTTGGCAGCGCCGCGGCGCTTGGGGTCAATGACCACCAAGGTCGACAAACCGGTCACTTCGTCCAGCTGCTTGGCCACGGTCAGACCTTCTTCGACGTTCTCGAACCTCACGGTACCCGCGTACTCGGTGATGATCGGGCGGGTCAGCGGGTCCCAGTTGGCCAAGATGGTGCCTGCCTTGAGGGTCTGGTCGGCCTTGACCGACAGGATCGCACCGTAAGGCACCTTGTGGCGCTCACGCTCACGGCCGTGCTCACTGATGACGATTTCGCCGGAACGGGAAATCACCACCAACTCGCCTTTGGTGTTGGTCACATAGCGCATCGTGGCATTGAAGCCAATGGTGCCATTGGACTTGGCGTCCACACTGGAAGCCACCGCTGCACGCGAAGCCGCACCACCAATGTGGAAGGTGCGCATGGTCAGCTGTGTGCCGGGCTCGCCAATCGACTGGGCTGCAATCACACCGACCGCTTCGCCGTTGTTGACCAAACCACCACGACCCAGATCGCGGCCGTAGCACTTGGCGCACAAGCCGAAACGTGTGGCACAAGTCAGTGCTGTGCGCACTTTGACTTCGTCAACACCCGCGGCTTCGAGTTCGTCGAGCATGTCTTCGTCGAGCAAGACGCCCGCTTCGGCCAGCACCGCACGGTTTTCAGGGTGCAGAACTTCTTCGACGACAGTACGGCCCAGAATACGGTCACGCAACGATTCGATGACTTCACCACCTTCGACGATGGCACGCATCAGCGAGCCATCGACGGTACCGCAATCGAGCTCCGTCACCACCAAGTCTTGGGTCACGTCGACCAAACGCCGTGTCAGATAACCGGAGTTGGCAGTCTTCAATGCCGTGTCGGCCAGACCTTTACGCGCACCGTGTGTTGAGATGAAGTACTGCAACACGTTCAGACCTTCACGGAAGTTCGCCGTGATGGGGGTCTCAATGATCGAGCCGTCAGGCTTGGCCATCAAACCACGCATACCGGCCAACTGGCGAATCTGCGCTGCAGAACCGCGAGCACCGGAGTCGGCCATCATGTAAATCGAGTTGAACGATTCCTGATCAACCTCGTTGCCATGGCGGTCAATGGTGCGCTCTTTGCGCAATTGGTCCATCATGACCTTGGAAACGACGTCACCGGCTTTGCCCCAGATGTCCACCACCTTGTTGTAGCGCTCGCCAGAGGTCACGAGACCCGAGACATATTGCTGCTCGATGTCTTTGACTTCTTTTTCAGCGGCTTCGATGATGGCTGGCTTTTCAGGAGGCACCAACATGTCGTCGATACCGATCGAGATGCCTGCGCGGGTGGCCAGACGGAAACCGTTCTGCAACAGCTTGTCGGCGAACACCACGGTCTCTTTCAAACCGCACTTGCGGAAAGACGTGTTGATCAGCTTGGAGATTTCTTTCTTCTTCAAAGCCTTGTTCAGGTTCGAAAAAGGCAGGCCTTTAGGCAAGATTTCCGACAACAAGGCTCGGCCCACGGTGGTTTCGACCAAGGACACCGATGAAGTGAATTCACCCGTGGCTTTGTCTTTGGTCCACTCGGTCATGCGCACGTTGATCTTGGCCGCCAACTCGACAGCATCTGCGTCGAGCGCACGCTGAACTTCGCCGATGTCGGAGAAGATCAGGCCTTCGCCTTTGCCGTTGATGCGGTCGCGGGTTGCGTAGTACAAGCCCAGCACCACGTCCTGAGAAGGCACGATGGAAGGTTCGCCAGATGCGGGGAACAAGATGTTGTTGGAGGCCAGCATCAAGGTGCGGGCTTCCATCTGGGCTTCCACCGACAGTGGAATGTGCACAGCCATTTGGTCACCGTCGAAGTCGGCATTGAAGGCCGCGCAAACGAGGGGGTGCAACTGAATGGCTTTGCCTTCGATCAGCAAGGGCTCAAAAGCCTGGATGCCCAAACGGTGCAGTGTAGGCGCACGGTTGAGCATCACGGGGTGCTCTTTGATAACCTCTTCCAGGATGTCCCACACCACGGGGGTGCCGGCTTCGACTTCTTTCTTGGCCGCCTTGATGGTGGTCGCGATGCCCATGGCCTCTAGACGCGCAAAGATGAAGGGCTTGAACAACTCAATGGCCATCAACTTGGGCAAACCGCACTGGTGCAGCTTGAGGGTTGGGCCCACGGTGATCACAGAACGACCGGAGTAGTCGACGCGCTTGCCCAGCAAGTTCTGACGGAATCGACCGCTCTTGCCTTTGATCATGTCGGCCAAGGACTTCAGGGCGCGCTTGTTGGCGCCGGTCATGGCTTTGCCGCGTCGGCCGTTGTCCAGCAAGCTGTCCACGGCTTCTTGCAGCATCCGCTTTTCGTTGCGCGCGATGATCTCGGGCGCTTTCAACTCCAGCAAACGGCGCAGACGGCTGTTGCGGTTGATGACGCGGCGGTACAGGTCGTTCAGGTCAGAGGTCGCAAAGCGGCCACCGTCCAGCGGCACCAAAGGACGCAGGTCCGGTGGCAACACGGGCAGCACTTCGAGCACCATCCACTCGGGCTTGATGCCCGACTTCTTGAACGCTTCCAACACCTTGAGGCGTTTGGAGTTCTTCTTAACCTTGAGTTCTGAGCCGGTCAGGTCACCGCGCAGGCGCTCGATTTCGCTTTCGATGTCGATGCTTTGCAACAATTCCTTAATGCCTTCAGCGCCCATCTTGGCCACGAATTCATCGCCGTATTCCTTGACTTTGGCATCGTAATCGTCTTCGGTCATGATGCCGAATTTCTTCAGCGGGGTCATGCCGGGATCGGTCACCACATAAGCTTCAAAGTACAGCACGCGCTCGATGTCGCGCAGTGTCATGTCGAGCACCAGGCCCAAACGCGATGGCAGCGATTTGAGGAACCAGATGTGGGCGCAAGGCGCGGCCAGATCAATGTGTCCCATGCGCTCGCGACGTACCTTGGTTTGTGTGACTTCAACGCCGCACTTCTCGCAGATCACGCCGCGGTGCTTGAGGCGCTTGTACTTGCCGCACAAGCATTCGTAGTCTTTGATAGGGCCAAAGATCTTGGCGCAAAACAGACCATCGCGCTCGGGCTTGAAGGTGCGGTAGTTGATGGTTTCAGGCTTTTTCACTTCGCCGAAAGACCACGAACGGATCTTCTCGGGCGATGCCAGGCCGATGCGGATCGCATCAAAGTGGTCATCGGGCGTGAACTGCTTGAACAGGTCGAGTAGTGATTTCATGGTTTGAATCCTTTGCCTGTGAATTAAGAACGCTCGAGCTCGATGTCAAGGCCCAGCGAACGGATTTCCTTGACCAGCACGTTGAACGACTCGGGCATGCCCGCTTCGATGGAGTGTTCGCCTTTGACAATGCTCTCGTACACCTTGGTACGGCCTTGCACGTCGTCGGACTTCACGGTGAGCATCTCTTGCAGAACGTAAGAGGCGCCATAGGCTTCCAGCGCCCACACTTCCATCTCACCGAAACGCTGACCACCGAACTGCGCTTTACCACCCAGCGGCTGCTGTGTGACCAAGCTGTAAGGACCGGTCGAACGTGCGTGCATCTTGTCGTCCACCAAGTGGTGCAACTTCAGGTAGTGCATGTAGCCGATCGTTGTAGGACGGTCAAACGCATCGCCAGTGCGGCCGTCGAACAAATGGGCTTGCGTGCGTGTGGCCGTCAGACCCTTGGCTTTGGCCAGGTCGTCCGGGTAAGCCAGGTGCAGCATGGCGCGGATTTCTTCTTCTGCAGCGCCGTCAAAAACAGGCGTTGCAAATGGGAATCCCTCTTTGAGGTTGTGCGCCATGTCCAACACTTCGTCATCACTCAATTGCGACAAGTCTTCTTTGCGGCCCATGCTGTTGTACAACTGCTCAAACAGCTTGCGCAGTTCAGTAATTTTTTCCATGCGTTGGGTTTCGGCCTGCAGCATGTTGCCAATGCGATGGCCAATGCCTTTGCCTGCCCAGCCCAAGTGGACCTCAAGCACCTGACCCACGTTCATGCGCGAAGGCACACCCAGCGGGTTGAGCACGATGTCGGCGGGTGTACCGTCGGCCATGAAGGGCATGTCTTCCACCGGAACAATCTTGGACACCACGCCTTTGTTACCGTGACGTCCGGCCATCTTGTCACCGGGTTGCAAACGACGCTTGACGGCCAAGTAGACCTTGACCATCTTGAGCACGCCAGCGGGCAACTCGTCGCCTTGGGTGAGCTTCTTGCGCTTTTCTTCAAAAGACAAGTCGAAGCTGTGACGGGTTTGCTCCAGTGAGTTCTTGATGGACTCGAGTTGCATGGCCACTTCATCTTCGGCCGGGCGAATGTCAAACCAGTGGAACTTGTCCACCGACTCCATGTAGGCCTTGTCGATCTTGGTGCCTTTGGCCAGCTTTTGCGGGCCACCGTTGGCTACGCGGCCGACCAGTAATTTTTCGATACGGTCAAATGCATCGGCTTCGACAATGCGCAGTTGATCGTTCAAGTCCAGACGGAAACGCTTGAGTTCGTCGTCGATGATCTGCTGGGCGCGCTTGTCGCGCACGATGCCTTCACGGGTAAAGACCTGCACGTCGATCACGGTGCCTTGGGAGCCCTGGTCCACGCGCAGCGAGGTGTCTTTCACATCACTGGCTTTTTCGCCGAAGATGGCGCGCAACAGTTTCTCTTCAGGCGTGAGGGTGGTCTCGCCCTTGGGTGTGACTTTGCCCACCAACACATCGCCAGGCTGCACTTCTGCACCCACGTAGATGATGCCGGAATCGTCCAGACGACCGAGCTGCTGCTCAGACAGGTTGGGGATGTCGCGCGAAATTTCTTCAGCGCCCAACTTGGTGTCACGGGCCATGACCACGAGTTCTTCGATGTGGATCGAGGTGTAGCGGTCTTCCGAAACCACACGCTCAGAGATCAGGATCGAGTCTTCGAAGTTGTAGCCGTTCCAGGGCATGAAGGCAATCAGCATGTTCTGACCGATGGCAATTTCGCCCAGGTCGGTCGATGCGCCGTCGGCAATCACGTCACCTTTGGCCAAAAAATCGCCACGCTTGACGATCGGACGCTGGTGGATGTTGGTGTTCTGGTTGGAACGCTGGTACTTGATCAGGTTGTAGATGTCCACACCCACTTCACCCGCCATGGCTTCAGCGTCGTTCACGCGGATCACGATGCGTGTCGCGTCCACATAGTCCACGATGCCGCCTCGGGTGGCCGTCACGACGGTTCCCGAGTCAACCGCTGCTACACGCTCGATACCGGTACCCACCATGGGCTTTTCAGGACGCAGCACAGGCACAGCCTGGCGCGACATGTTGGCACCCATCAAAGCGCGGTTTGCGTCATCGTGCTCGAGGAATGGCACGAGCGATGCAGCGACCGACACGATCTGGGCAGGCGACACATCCATGTACTGGATGCGCTCGGCACCGCACAGGATGGATTCACCTTTTTCGCGGGCCGACACCAACTCACCGGTCAGCTTGCCATCTTTGTCCAATGTGGCATTCGCCTGGGCGATGACGTATTTACCTTCTTCGATGGCCGATAAGTAATCGATGTTCATCGTGACTTTGCCTTCAACCACTTGGCGGTAAGGCGTTTCAATGAATCCGTACTCGTTCAAACGGGCGTACAAAGCCAGTGAGTTGATCAGACCAATGTTCGGACCTTCCGGCGTTTCAATCGGGCAAACACGACCGTAATGGGTTACGTGCACGTCACGCACTTCAAAGCCTGCACGCTCGCGGGTCAAACCACCTGGGCCAAGGGCCGAAACGCGGCGCTTGTGGGTGATCTCTGCCAGTGGGTTGGTCTGGTCCATGAACTGGGACAACTGCGACGCACCAAAGAACTCTTTCAACGCGGCCGAGATCGGCTTTGAATTGATCAGGTCGTGCGGCATGAGCGGCTCTTGCTCGGCTTGGCCCAAACGCTCTTTGACTGCTTTTTCGATGCGCGCCAAACCGGTGCGGTATTGGTTTTCGGCCAATTCGCCCACGCAACGCACGCGGCGGTTGCCCAAGTGGTCGATGTCATCGACTTCTCCATTGCCGTTGCGCAAGTCCACCAGAATCTTGACCACCGCCAGAATGTCTTCGTTGGTCAACACCATGGGGCCTGTGGAATCTGGACGACCCACACGGGCGTTGAACTTCATGCGACCGACGCGCGACAAGTCGTACGTATCGGGGTTGTAGAACAAACGCTGGAACAGGGCTTGCACCGCATCTTCTGTCGGCGGCTCGCCTGGACGCATCATGCGGTAGATGGCCACGCGTGCTGCGAACTCATCGACGGTCTCGTCAATCCGCAGGGTTTGCGAAATGTAAGCACCTTGATCGAGTTCATTCGTGTAAATGCAAGGCAGGTCCTGGATGCCGGAGCTGCGCAGCTTTTTCAGCAAAGCCTCGGTCAACTCTTCGTTGGCCTTGGCGATGATTTCGCCTGTTTCCGAATCCACGATGCTGCGGGCGACAACGCGACCCAGTAAATAATCTTCCGGCACGCTCACGTGTGTGGTACCAGACTGCTCAAGTTCTCGGGTGTGGCGCACAGTGATGCGCTTGTCTTTTGCCACGACCACTTTGCCAGACTTGTCGGTGATGTCGAAACGAGCCACTTCTCCACGCAGGCGCTCGGCCACAAATTCCATTTGTGCGCCGCTGTCCATCAGGCGGAAATTGTCGTTGACGAAGAAGTTCGCCAAGATCGATTCAGGATTGAGGCCAATCGCTTTGAGCAAAATCGACACAGGCATCTTGCGGCGACGGTCAACGCGGAAATACAAAATGTCTTTTGGATCGAATTCAAAGTCGAGCCAAGAGCCGCGATAGGGGATGATGCGGGCCGAAAACAACAATTTGCCCGAGCTGTGTGTCTTCCCTTTGTCATGCTCAAAGAACACACCTGGCGAACGGTGCAACTGAGACACGATCACGCGCTCAGTGCCGTTGATGATGAAGGAACCTTTGTCGGTCATCAAAGGCACTTCGCCCATGTAGACCTCTTGTTCTTTGACCTCTTTCACAATCTTTGACTGCGAGGTTGAAGTCTCACGGTCGTAAATGATCAGTTGCACCCTGGCCCGAACAGCGGATGAAAAAGTCAGTCCTCGGGTCTGGCATTCGCGCACATCAAAAGCCGGTTTGGCCAAGTTGTACTCAACAAATTTCATCTCCACAAAACCATTGTGTGAAACGATGGGAAAGGCAGATTCGAAGGCGGCTTGTAAACCTTCATGTGTTCGTTTGGATGAGACCACGCCTGATTGCAGGAAAGACGTGTACGCATCTTTTTGCATCTGAAGCAGGTAAGGAACTTTGAGCACGCTTTCGCGGCTTCCGAAACTTTTGCGGATTCGCTTGCGTTCGGTATAGGAATAGGCCATGAGATCTCCGGGCTTGATCTTTCAGAACTGTTTGTTTTGGGCACTTTTCAATGCCCGCAACGGTCTTGGCGGCTGGCCACTACCAGCGTTGGCGGACGATTGCGCATTGCACGCAACCCGTACCAAGGGTTTTCTGCAGTCGGGTCAGAAAACACTGGAAAGAAGACTTGTTGAAATCTACTTTCCGGTGTTTCGCTAAAACACTGGAAAGAAGACTTGTTGAAATCCACTTTGCGGTGTTTCGCTGATACATTGGAATAAAGACTCGTTTAAATCTTTTTTCCGGTTTATTACTGGTGTGACGTTTTGTATTTTTTATAAATTTTTCGTCAATTAATCTATTTGTTCGTTTGTGACTCTTGAGAATGGGTCAGTTTACGCTTTGTTTTTTCATCCATTTTCGATTGCCCATCAAGTACCAAAGGCTGGAGTGCCCTTACGAACACTCCAGCCTTGGAAGTAAACAGAATTACTTGAGTTCGGCCTTGGCGCCTGCATCTTCCAGCTTCTTCTTGGCAGCTTCAGCGTCGGCCTTAGGAATGGCTTCTTTGACCGCCTTAGGAGCGCCGTCCACCAAGTCTTTGGCTTCTTTCAAACCCAGACCGGTGATTTCGCGCACTGCTTTAATGACGGACACCTTGTTGGCGCCGACTTCGAGCAACATGACGTTGAACTCCGTCTTTTCTTCCACAACAGCAGCAGCACCGCCACCACCACCAGCTGGAGCGGCCATAGCGGCAGCGCTCACACCAAACTTCTCTTCGATGGCTTTCACCAAGTCGTTGAGTTCCATGACCGTCATGCTGTCCAGCGCGGTCAAAAATGCGTCTTTATCGAATGCCATTTTTTATTTCCTAACAATTGGTTAAAACACGAACGCTGGCCTTATGCGGCAACAGCTTCGCCTTCGCCTTTTTTGGCCGCCAAGGCCGCCAGCACAACGGCTGTACGCGACATGGGCGACATCAACAAGCCACACAACTGGGCCAACAAAACTTCTTTCGAAGGGATGTTTGCCAGTTGCTTAACGCCGTTCACGTCCAAAGCTTTGCCTGCAAATGCGCCTGCACGAATGACCAATTTGTCATTGGTTTTCGCGAAGTCAGCCACCACTTTAGCGGCGGCCACAGCATCTTCAGAAAAGCCATAGATCAGCGGACCGGTCATCTGGTCGGCGACAACTTCAAACTGCGTGCCGGTCACAGCACGGCGAGCCAAGGTGTTTTTCAACACCGTCAGCGAAACGCCGAGGCTGCGAGCTTTGACGCGCAGATTGGTCATGTCAGCGACCGTGATACCACGGTATTCCGCCATCACAAGCGTTTGAGCTTTACCGGCGAGGTCGGTCACTTCGGAAATGACCGCTTCTTTCTCACTGCGATTCAGACTCAAGGTCTACTCCTTTTTATGTGTTTTTCGGGTTGCCCCTGAAACACGCCTATTTGCAGCGACCAACTGTTTTGGATCTTCATCCATCAGCAGCGGGATCGCCATCTGCGTTGGCCCAAACCTTCAAGCGAACTTATGGGTTTGTTGATTAAGCACAGCGGTGTGTGCGCCAACGGTCTTGGATGGCCTGCAATCCTTTTTCAAGGTTTACAGCCCACCACATTGAGCAGGCTTTAGTACCCGCTCAAATTTTTAACGCCATCAAGCGGCGAGTGATTGTGTGTCGACGCGCACGCCCACACCCATGGTTGAAGAGACGGCAATTTTGCGCAGATAAACACCCTTGCTGGTGGCTGGTTTGGCTTTTACCAAAGCTTCGACCAACGCAGCCAAGTTGCCTTGCAGTTTGTCGTTTTCAAAAGAGCGACGTCCAATGGTGCCGTGCACAATTCCGGCTTTGTCCACACGGAACTGTACTTGACCGGCCTTGGCGTTGCGCACCGCAGTGGCAACGTCAGGGGTGACCGTGCCGACTTTGGGGTTAGGCATCAAACCACGTGGGCCCAGAATTTGACCCAAAGTACCCACCACACGCATGGCGTCTGGTGCGGCGATGACCACGTCGAAAGGCATGTCGCCGGCCTTCACGCGGGCAGCCAAGTCGTCCATGCCAACCACGTCGGCACCCGCAGCGCGGGCTTCATCGGCTTTTACGCCCTGAGCGAACACAGCCACGCGAGCAGTCTTACCTGTGCCGTTGGGCAACACGACAGCGCCACGAACGACTTGGTCCGACTTCTTGGCGTCGATGCCGAGCTGAACAGCCACATCGATGGATTCATCGAATTTGGCGGTTGCAGCTTCCTTGACCATGACCAAGGCTTCGGTCAGCGCATACAACTTGTTGCTGTCGACTTTTCCGACCAGCGCTTTTTGTTTTTTAGTGAGCTTAGACATTTACACGCCCTCCACATTCACGCCCATTGAACGGGCAGTACCGGCGATGGTTCTAACGGCTGCATCCATATCGGCAGCTGTCAGATCTTTCATCTTGGCTTTGGCGATTTCTTCCAGTTGAGCACGTGTGATCTTGCCCACCTTTTCAAGACCTGGCTTGGTCGACGCCTTGTCGATCTTGATGGATTTTTTGATCAAGGTCGCTGCAGGCGGTGTCTTGATGACAAAAGTGAAGGATTTATCCGCAAATGCTGTGATGACCACAGGCAAAGGCAGGCCTGGCTCCACGCCTTGTGTCTGGGCGTTGAACGACTTGCAAAACTCCATGATGTTCAAACCACGTTGGCCCAATGCGGGACCGATGGGTGGTGATGGATTGGCTTTTCCAGCTGGAACTTGCAGCTTGATGAAGCCGACGATTTTTTTCGCCATACTTTTCTCCTTGCGGGTACTAACGCTTAGGTTCCTTGAACCATCTGCTTCCCGTTGTTAACGACTCTTCAACTCAATTTGGCACCGAGTCGGTTCATGCCAAACTTTTAACAAATCAGGTTTTTTCGACCTGACTGAATTCCAATTCAACCGGTGTTGCACGACCAAAAATTGTCACTGAAACACGCATCTTGTTGCGCTCGTAGTTCACTTCTTCCACTGTTCCATTGAAATCGGTGAATGGGCCTTCTTTGACTCGAATGTATTCACCCACTTCAAATTCAACTTTGTGCCGCGGCTTGTCCGTGCCTTCTTGCATTTGACTGACGATTTTGGCGACATCGGCTTCTGATATCGGAGCTGGTCGGTTTTTGGCTCCACCTACAAAACCCGTGACTTTGTTGGTATGTTTGACCAAATGCCATGTTTCATCGTCCATGACCATTTCGACCAAGACGTATCCTGGAAAAAACTTGCGCTCTGTTGTTCTTTTCTGACCATTTTTGACTTCAACCACTTCTTCGGTTGGCACCAAAATTCGGCCAAACTTGGTTTCCATTCCTGCTCGTGCAATTCTTTCGACGATGTTTCGCTCAACTGCTTTTTCCATTCCGGAATAAGCATGAACAACGTACCATTTCAAATCTGGGTTGGTGGACGATCCCGCCATTGGCGCACTCACTACGACATCGTTCATTATTTTTTCCACCCAAGAATCAAATCGTAAAAAACCCATTCAAGGGTTTTGTCAGTTAACCAAAGAAACAAGGCCATCACCACTACAAAAGCAAACACATAGGCAGTGATCTGCAGAGCCTCTTTACGCTCAGGCCAAACTACTTTTTTGACTTCTCGCACTGCATCGCGGCTGAATCCAATCAGTTGTTTCCCCATTTCACTGGTCAAGAACACGGCCAATGATGCTGACAAGCCGACCAGAAGAACCGCCCACTGCACCCAAACACCTTGCTTTGAAAGCATGTAAAAACCAACCAAAGCAGCTATGACCAGCGTAATTGCCAACGCCAAGCGCATTTTGTCGCCAGCAGCACTCACAGTTTGAACTTCGGACGTTGCCATACGGGCTTTTACCTTTGTTGCACCTCTAATTCAGAGGCGTCTCTTAAGACAATGAAGCCCGCTAGGTTGTAGCGGGCTTTTGATCCACCTTGTTTCAGGTGGCAGGGGCAGTAGGAATCGAACCTACAACCTTCGGTTTTGGAGACCGACGCTCTGCCAATTGAGCTATACCCCTACTTGAATAAAATCAGGCGAGGATTTTCGCAACGACGCCAGCGCCAACCGTACGGCCACCTTCGCGGATGGCGAAGCGCAAGCCTTCTTCCATCGCAATGGGGTTGATCAACTTCACAGTGATCGACACGTTGTCACCAGGCAT
>JAIXOX010000094.1 GCA_027486555.1 Comamonadaceae bacterium | reverse complement strand
GACGACTACCGCCACGTCAAGACCCTGATGTACAGCCGCCCGGATTTGATGCACCGCATCCTGGAAATCAACGCCGACGCGGTGGCCCTGTACCTGAACACCCAAATCGAAGCCGGTGCGCAAGCGGCCATGATTTTCGACAGCTGGGGTGGCGTGCTGGCCGATGGGGCTTTTCAGCAGTTCAGCTTGGCCTACACGGCCCGCGTCCTCTCACAATTGAAGACCGAGCACAACGGCCAGCGCATCCCCAGCATCGTCTTCACCAAAGGCGGTGGCCTGTGGCTGCCCGAAATGGCGGCTCTGAACTGCGACGTGCTGGGCCTGGACTGGACCATGAACCTGGGCCGCGCACGCGCCCAAGTGGGCGGCGAAGTCGGTGGCCCCGGCAAAGCGCTGCAAGGCAACATCGACCCGAACATCTTGTTTGCGCCACCTGCGCAAATCGCCACCGAAGTGCACCGGGTGCTGAACAGCTTTGGCGCGCCGCACACCGACAAAACCCAAACTGGCCCCACGCACATCTTCAACCTGGGCCACGGCATCAGCCAGTACACGCCGCCCGAGCATGTGACGGCGCTGGTGGAGGCGGTGCACAGCCATTCGCGCAAATTGCGACAAGCTTGAGTGAATGGGCAAGTCGGTGGCTTCAACACCGACTTGGCAGATGGCGGGTATCTGTAGGTCGGCGGCTTCAGCCCCGACATGGACCTGAATCACAGCAGACCAACGTCGGACCTGAAGGTCCGACCTACGGGGTGCGCCCGGTGATGCTGAGCACCACGCCTTGCACGCCCGTCTTCACGCCTGTAGGTCGGTGGCTGCAGCCCCGACAGTGGCCTCTGAATCACAGCAGGCCAAGGTCGGACCTGAAGGTCCAACCTACGGGGTGCGTCCGGTGATGTTGAGCACGACGCCTTGCACACCCGTCTTCACGCCGGGCAACTCCACCTGAAAATCATCCGGCTGCTTTTGTGCTGCGCCTGTTTTGGAAATCCGCGCCACCAGACGCACCTGCTTCAAATCCGACAGCATCGGTGGTGCGCCCATGCCCATGTTGTCGCTCAAGGCAAAGGGCACCGGCCATGCGGTGGGCGTGCCGCGCCAAATCGCCACTGGGCGGCGCGAGCCCTCTTCGGCCATGGCGTAAACGAACAAGGTCGCGCCTGCAGCGATTTGGCTTTGCACCTGCGCTGACACACGCACTTCGCCCTGAATGAGGGCGGGGCTGTGGACAGCTGCTGGCGCGCTTCCTGACAACGGCGCATTGGGCGACGCCATCGCTGCGGCGCGGTCGGTTTGATCTGCTGGCGTTGACACAGCCGCTGCCTTGGCCATCTCGCCCGCTTGCGCCAATGCCTGTTGCAAGCCTTGCGCGGCCTCACTCTCGGCAGGCACCAAAGCCAGTGCTTGCTGCCAATAAGTTTGCGCTGCGGCGTGCCGTTTTTCGAACAGCGCGGCGCTGCCCGCCAACACCAGCGCATTCAGGTGCTGGGGTTGATCACGCAGCACGTTTTGAATCCACTGCCAGGGCTCGCCGGTATAGACACCACCTGCGCTCAAGGCTTTCATTTGCGCGCGCTCGATCCACAGATCGGGCTCGGGCGACAAAGCCAGCACACGGGCCAGGGCCTGCTCGGCCGGGGCATGCGCATTTTGGGCGGCGTGCAGCCGCGCCAGCGTCAACCAAGCCTGGGCATCGTCAGGGCGTTTTTGCGTGGCTTCTTGCCATACGCGGGTTTGCTCGGCCAGTTGTTCGGGGGTGGTGGCGCTGATCTTGACCCGTTGGCTCAAGGGCTCAAGCCACCAGGTCTGGGGCGCACCCAATTGCACATAACTCAGGCCACTGAGCAACACCAAGCCCAAAACCATCCAGAGCCACCGCACAGGAACAACGATCGCTGGATGCGCATCACCCCGGGCCGCATCGTCCAACAGATGGCGCAGCAACTCGTCGCGTGCCGCCTGATGCTGCAGCGCCGTCAACCGGCCTTCGGCCAAAGCACGGTCCAGATCGGCCAGATGCTCCTGGTGAATCCTTCGGTTGATTTTGGACTGTTGCTCAGGCCCCACGACCTGGGCCTGTTTTTTCAGGCCACGCTGCACAACCCACGCGGACAAGCCACCCAAGGCGAACAGTGCCAACAACAAACCCAGCCAAGGCGGCATATCGAACATCAGGACTCCAGCAATTGGCGGGCGCGCTCGCGCTCGCTGTCGGTCAAAGGCGCGGGCGCGGCGGCTTTGCGGCGCATCAAGCGCAGCGCCACGGCCAACGCGCCCAGCAACAACACAAAGGGCCCAAACCACAGCAGCCAGGTCACGGGTTTGACCTCGGGCTTGTAGAGCACAAAGTCACCGTAGCGGCTGACCAAAAAGCTGCGGATGTCGTCATCGCTTTGGCCCTGCTCGATCAGGCTGCGCAGCTCACGCCGCAGGTCTAGCGCCAGCTCGGCATTCGACGAGGCCAGCGATTCGTTTTGGCACACCAGGCAACGCAAATCGGCCGCGATGTGGTCCCAGCGCGCCTGCACTGCAGCCGACATGGGCGCATCGGTTTGGACCGCTGCTGCTGCCTGAACCGCTGGCAAAGCAGCGGGTGCCGAGCCCGATACGGCTTGGGCAAGAGGGCTGGGCTGCATGGCGTTGACCGGCAAGCCAGGCGATGCAGCACCAGCCCCTGTGAGCATGATGGCCATGCCGATCGGAAGACATGCCCTCACCAGAGCGCGCAGTGCCATGTGAAAGTCAGTCATGCCAACGTCCTTGCCCCTTTAGGAGCCCACCCCGTGGGCGATGGGCGTGGAACACGCCCGCCAAGGCATCGCCCACGGGGTGGGCGCCTACAGAAAATGCCACGCGCATCAGTTCACCCCCCGCAGCAAGGGCAAGAGTTTTTGCTGCACCACATCGGGCGTCAAGGCCCCGGCGTGCTTGAAGCGCACCACGCCTTCACGGTCCACCAAATAGGTTTCTGGCAAGCCGTACACGCCAAAATCCATGCCCACCCGGCCGTCCATGTCCAGCAGGTTCACGCCAAAAGCCTGACCCTGTTTTTGCAACCAGGCCTGACTGCGGGCCGTGGCTTTTTGCAACGCCTCGACGCTTTGCGGGTCCTGCCCCGACAGCTCTGAGGCCTGCAGCTCTTTGTAGTTGATGCCCACCATGTTCAGACCGGGCTGCCGAGACAGCGCCATCAAGATCGGGTGCTCTTCCTTGCAACCCGCGCACCAGGTGGCCCACAGGTTGACCAGGGTGAGCTGCCCCTTGAACTGCGCAGCGTTGAACACGCCCGGCCCGCCCACCACGGGCAATTCAAAAGCCGGTGCGGGGCGGCCAATGAGCGGCGAGGGAATCTCTTGCGGGTTTCGCGTCAGGCCCACGGCCAAAAACACCACCATGCCCAAAAACAGCGCCAGCGGTAGAAACACCCAGCGCGGCATGCGCCGAGCCGGGGCGTTGGCAAAAGCGCCGCTCATGACAAGGCTCCTTGGGCCAAACCGGCAGGCGTTGCAGCGCGGTCCAGAGAAGGGGCCTGTCGGTAGCGCCGATCAAATGCGGCCAGCCCACCACCCAAGACCATGAACACCGCGCCCAACCAGATCCACGACACAAAAGGCTTGTGGTAGACCCGAAAATTCCACTGCGGCGGCTCACCCGTCAAGGGCTCGCCCAAAGACACATAACGGTCACGCCACAGGTTGCGGTCAATCGCTGCCTCGGTCATGGGCATGGCGCTCGACACATAGCGGCGTTTTTCAGGCTGCAGCGTGCCCACTTGGCGTTCACCCTCGAAGACGTGCATCTGCGCGCGCAAAGCCAAATAGTTGGGGCCCAAATGGTTGTCCACGCTGATCAACTGGTAGCGCACACCGGCCACCGAGACCGCATCACCCAAGCCCAGACGCACATCGCGCTCCACCTGAAAGGACTTGACGCCCGTGATGCCCAGCACCAACACCGCCACGCCCAAGTGCGCCACCTGCATGCCCCACCAAGCCAGACCCGGCGATCCGGGCAAACGCAAGCGCTGCACGATTTGCCATGCGCCCGACAAAATGATCCAGCCGCCCAGCGTGCCGCCCATCACCGTGAGCCAACCGCCTGCGGTGGTCACGGCCTCTGCATCTTGCGGCGCGGCGCCCCAAGTGGCCCAAGCACTGGTCGCCAGCAGCGCCAGCGCCCCCGGCACCAAGACCGAGCGCACCGCCGCCCAGCGCGCCACATGCCAAGGCACCACCGTGCCCGGCACCATGGCCAAGAGCAGCGGCACCATCAGCGGCACGAACACCCGGTCGAAATACGGCGGCCCCACCGACAGCTTGCCCAGGTTCAGCGCGTCGATGATCAGCGGGTACAAAGTGCCCAGCAGCACCGCCGCCATGGCCACCACCAAAAGCACGCTGTTGAGCAGCAAAAACGACTCACGCGAACCGGCCACCGGCTGCGAGGCATTGGCCCACTGCGGCGCGCGCCAGGCAAACAGCGCCAGCGACACGCCCACCACCACCACCAAAAACAGCAAGATGAACACGCCCCGCCCCGGGTCGGTGGCAAAGGCGTGTACTGAGGTCAACACACCCGAGCGAACAAGAAAGGTGCCGAGCAAACTGAGCGAAAACGCGCCAATGGCCAAGAGCACCGTCCAGGCCTTGAACTGCCCGCGCTTGTCGGTGACCATGAGCGAGTGGATCAGCGCCGTGGCCACCAGCCAGGGCATGAGCGAGGCGTTTTCCACCGGGTCCCAAAACCACCAGCCGCCCCAGCCCAATTCGTAATACGCCCACCACGAACCCAAAGCGATGCCCAGCGTTAAAAAGCCCCAAGCCGCCACGGTCCAGGGCCGTGCCCAGCGCGCCCACGCGGCATCGAGCCGCCCCGACAGCAGCGCCGCCATGGCAAAAGCAAAGGCCACCGACAAACCCACATAGCCCATGTAGAGCATGGGCGGGTGGATGACCAAACCCGGGTCTTGCAACAAAGGCGTGAGGTCACGCCCCTCGGCAGGCGCCGGAAACTGCCGCGCAAACGGATTGGACAGCGCCAGAATGAAGGTCAAAAAGCCCACCGACACCGCGCCCATGACACCCAGCACCTGCGCGACCAAGCCCTGCGGCAAGCGCTTGGAAAACGTGGCCACCGCCACCGACCACAAGGACAGCATCAAGACCCACAACACCAAGGAGCCTTCATGCCCGGCCCAGATGGCCGAGAGTCGATAAGCCGTGGGCAACAAAGTGTTGGAGTTATGGGCTACATACTTGACGCTGAAATCGTGCACATAAAAAGCGTGCCACAAGGCCAAAAAAGACACCACGATCAGGACCAGCTGCAAAACCGCCAAAGGCCGCGCCAAGCTTTGCCAGCCCGCACGCCGCGCCGACAAGCTGCCCCACAGCGGCAGCACCGCTTGGGCCAAGGCGACCCAGGCCGCCATGATCAAGGCCAGGTGGCCGACTTCAGGCCACATACACGGCTCCGTTCATGTCAGAGTGCTTCATTGCGACACCGCCGCGCCCACACGGGCCTTGGCCGCTTCGTCCAGCGCATGCTGGGCTTCGGGCGGCATGTAGTTTTCGTCGTGCTTGGCCAGCACTTCGCTGGCCATGAACATCTGGCCGGCGTCCAGGCGACCTTGCGCCACCACGCCCTTGCCCTCTTTGAACAAATCGGGCAACAGGCCCACATAGCGCACCGGTACCTCGCGCTGCGTGTCGGTCACCACAAAGGCCACCGCCATGCCGTCGCGCTGGATGCTGCCTTCCTTGACCAAACCACCGACCCGAAAGTGCCCCTCTTTGGGCGCTTCACCCGCTGCCACTTGTGTGGGCGTGAAGAAAAACACCAAGTTGCTCTGGAAGGCGTTGAGCACAAAAAACAGCGCACCGCACAAGAGCAGCAAGCCCAGTCCGATGCCAAACATTCGCTGGTGGCGGCTTTTCATGTCGCAGTTCCTTGAGAAAAATGTGGGGGGCGGGATGTCTCAGTTGGATAAGCCTCAGCACCGCCTGAAGTTTCGGCATCCAGCGCCTGCGCTTCCATGGCTTCACACACCGCGTCCAGCGCTTGGCTGCGGCCCCTGCGCGCCAGCCACACCTCCAAAGCCAGCAAGGCAGCGCTCACGCCCATGCTGCCCCACACATACACGCCATAGCCGCCCATGGCCCAAAACTCCGAAGCGCTTTGCCAAATCATGCGGCACCTCTCCATGCGCGTTGCGCGCGCTGCGCCCGTACTTCGGGCAGTTGCTGCACCCAAGCGGCGTGGCTGTCGCGTTCCAAAATCAAACTGCGCACGCGCCACAAGGCGATGGCTGCCGCGTACAACCAAATCGCCAAGCTCATCAGCAGCATGCCGGTCAGCATGATGCTGGCCATGCGCGGCGACTGCGTCAGCGACACCGACGCCCCTTGGTGCAAGGTGTTCCACCATTTGACCGAGAAGTAAATGATGGGCACGTTGACCGCACCTACCACCGCGACCAAAGCACCTGCACGGTCCGAGCGGCGCGGGTCTTCGATGGCCGAGGTCAGCGCAATGTAGCCCAAATACAAAAACAGCAAGATCAGCATCGAGGTCAAGCGCGCGTCCCACACCCAATAGGTGCCCCACATCGGCTTGCCCCACAAGGCCCCGGTCCACAGCGACAAAAACGCAAGCATTGCGCCTGTGGGCGCAAGCGCCCTTGTCATCAAGCCCGACAAGCGCGTGTTGAACACCAGGCCCAATACGCTCCAAAAAGCCATGGCCAGGTAAATGATCATGGCCATCCACGACACGGGCACATGGATGTAAATGATGCGGTAGGCCTGGCCCTGCTGCGCATCGGACGGCGCGACCATGAAGCCCACCCACAAGCCCGCCAAGGCCAGCGCCGTGGCCAGCAGCGCCAGTACAGGCCACACGCGCCCAGCCAGGGGGTAAAAGTGTTGCGGCGCGGCGTAATGAAACAGTTTCATGTCGGGTCCTTCATTCCAGCGCCAGGCGCAATGCCGCAGCGCTTGCCCAAGGGCTGAACGCGGCTGCCGCCAACAACAAAGCCAGCAACACCGACACATGGGCTTGTGCGCCCAGACCGCGCAGCTGCGCATCGACCGCACCCGCGCCAAACACCAGCACCGGCACGTACAAAGGCAAGAGCAACAGCGATTGCAGCACGCCACCGCCGCGAACCCCCAAGGTGAGGGCCGCGCCAATCGCGCCCAGCAAGGACAAAACCGGCGTGCCGATCAACAAGGACAAGGCCAACATGGCCAGCGCCTCTGAGCTCAAGCCGTACTGCAAACCCAAGAGCGGCGACAGCAACACCAAAGGCAGACCCGCAATCAACCAGTGCGCCGCCACCTTGGCCGACACCAGCCAAGACAGGGGCGCGGCCGACAAAGCCATCTGCTCCAGGCTGCCGTCCTGGTGGTCGGCCTCAAACAAGCGGCCCAGGCTGAGCATGCTGGCCAGCAAAGCCGCCACCCACAACACGCCAGGCCCGATCAGGCGCAGCGTGTTCGGCTCGGGGCCGATGGCCAGCGGAAACAAGGCCGCCACCAACACAAAGAAAAACACCGCACCCAACCACTCGGCCTTGCGGCGCAAGGCCAGTCGCAGGTCGCGGCGCAGCACGCCGCCCATGGCCTGCCACGGGCTGGGCAGCGGGTGCGCCAGCGCAGGAAAGCTCATGGCTGGTGTGTTCATGCGGGGCTCGCCTCCCGGCCCTTCTCACGACCCACCACGCGGCCCAACTGCAGCCTTGCCCCCGGGCCTTGCAGGCCCACATCGTGGTGGCTGGTCATGACCACCGCGCCACCGGCGTCCACATGCGACTGCAGCAAGGCGCGGGCCGTGGCGGTGGCCTGCGCGTCCAGGCCCACCAAGGGTTCGTCCAAGACCCACAGCCGCGCAGGGCTGGTGCGCAAACGCGCCAAAGCCACGCCTTGCCGCTGGCCTTGCGACAAGACCCGCACGGGCAAATGGGCCCGACTTTGCAGGCCTTGTGCGGCCAGCGCTTGCACCGCCTGCTCGCGGCTGAGCGCCAAGCCGCTGACTTGGGCATCCACACACAGGTTTTCGCAAGCAGTGAGATCGGGCTTGAGGCCCAAGGCATGGCCGATGTAGTGCAAAACTGAGCGGTCAGGTCGCAACACAGGGGCGTGCGTTGAATGGGTTGAATGTGCGGCTGAAGGCCAAAGCACCTGTCCGCGTGCCGCCGGAGACAGGCCACACAGGATGCGCAGCAAACTGGTCTTGCCGCAGCCATTGCTGCCCTCGATGTGCAACCAGCTGCCCGCAGGCACCGAAAAGCTCACGCCCTGGAACAAGGTCCGCTGGGCCTTATGGCAGGCCAGGTCCATCGCAGTGAGCACCCAAGACGCCATTTAAAGGCTTTCATTTCGGTTGAAGACAAAGCAAAGTGTAATGATGGATTGACACTTTGTGTATGGAAAGCCTTGTTTCGGACCGGTAAATCAGGGTATGCCCTGAGTTTGAGGCTGGAAAGAGACGCAAAAAAACCGCCTGAAGGCGGTTTTTGGAGGCCTCGGCAGGGCTTAGCCTGCCGTTGCTTGGCGCATCAGGCCTTTTTGGCCCAAGCCGAGCACCAGCCTTTGGCGGCCACTTGCTTGCCAGCAAACAAGGGGCAACCGCCCGCTGCCGCGCCGGCTTTGGCTTGGAACAAGGCGCAATTGGCGCAATTGTTACCCGTTGCGAACTTGGGGTTCTTGGCTTTGTCAACCTTGGTGCCGTCGGCCTTGTAAGCCAGGCCCACAGCTTGAGGGTCTTTTTCATCGACCATGGCTTGGGCAGCAGCTTCGCTCACGACCATCACGGCGGTGGCAGCGGTGGCCACTTGCATCATGAAGACACGGCGGGTGGAAGGGGTGGATGTGAAACGGGACATGAAGAGACTCCTCGGGGGTATGTCAGAAATTACTGGACAGTTCATTGTGCGCCACTTCAGTCACTTTGTCATCCCGCACGCGATACTTGAGCAAAACACACAGGAAAGGACGGGTTTATGAATGTCAACCGCTTTGCACAAGCCCATGTCAGAATGTGGCAAACATTTACTTCTCTTTCGCAAAGGTTTTGACATGCTGCAATTGCTGATCGGCTTGGGCCTGTTTTTGGGCATTCATTCACTGCAGAGCCTGGCCCCGCAGATGCGCCAAAACGGCATGGCCCGCTGGGGTACTCTGGGTTTCAAGGCGGTTTATGCGGCGGTTTCCGTGCTCGGGCTTTACCTGCTGGTGCAAGGCTATGGCCAGGCGCGGCTGGACCCGGTGGTGCTTTGGACGCCGCCGCGGGGCATGCAGCACGCCACGATTTTGCTGATGTGGCTGGCCATGGTCTTGCTTGTGGCCACGTATGTGCCTGGCAACCAAATCAAAGCCAAACTGCGCCATCCCATGACCTTGTCGGTCAAAGTGTGGGCACTTGGCCATTTGCTGTCGAATGGCAACCTGGCCGATGTGCTCTTGTTTGGCGGCTTTTTGGTTTGGTCGGTGCTGGTCTTCCGCGCCGCCCGCAAACGGGACCGCATGAGCATGCACTCTGCGCCCGAAGGCAAACTGCTGGGGACTTTGCTGGCGGTGGTGGTGGGCACAGGTGTTTGGGCAGCTTTCCTGATGGGTGGTTTGCACGTCTGGCTGGTGGGTGTGATGCCCTTTACCCGGGCTGGTTAAAGGTTGCTGCGGACGGTTTCTGCGAGCGGGTCCTGGCCCGGCGGGGCACCAGTCAAAAAACTCGACATCAAGTGTAAATTTAACTTGACACTTTGCCACGTCTTTTGGATGATGGGCCAAGAACAGTTTTGCGGAACGCCCCATGGCATTGACCTTCCCTTTTGCGGCCATTGTTGGTCAAGATGAAATGACCCTCGCCATCCAAGTGGTGGCAGTAGACCCTTCCATTGGTGGTGTGCTCGTCCTGGGTGACCGGGGCACCGGCAAATCGACCGCCGTGCGCGCTCTGGCTGACTTGCTCCCCCCCATTCAGGTGGTCAAAGGCTGCCCTTACCGCTGCGACCCGGCCAAACCAGCGGGCAGCTGCCCGGTTTGCCAAGCCCGGGACCCAAAAGCCAAAGTTGTGACCGAGCGCCAAAGCGTGGCCGTTGTCGACCTGCCCTTGGGGGCGACCGAGGACCGCGTGGTCGGCGCACTCGATCTGGAAAAAGCCCTCTCCCAAGGCATCAAATCCTTCGCACCCGGCCTGCTGGCCCAAGCACACCGGGGCTTTTTGTACATCGACGAGGTCAACCTGCTGGACGACCATTTGGTGGACCTGTTGATCGACGTGGCCGCCTCGGGCGAAAACCTGGTCGAGCGCGAAGGCCTGAGCGTGAGGCACCCCGCCCGCTTTGTGCTGGTGGGCAGCGGCAACCCCGAAGAAGGCGAATTGCGTCCGCAACTGCTGGACCGTTTTGGCCTGTCGGTACAGGTGCGCACGCCGCAAGACCTGGCGCTGCGCGTGAGCATCATCAAGCGCCGCGACGCCTTCGACAAAGACCCCGCTGCTTTCAAGGGGCTGTGGCACAAGGACAACCAGAAGCTGCAAAAACGCATCCTCAAAGCGCGTGAGCTGCTGGACCAAGTGGAAGTCAGCGACGACATGCTGATGCTGTGCGCCCGTTTATGCCAGCAACTGGGCACCGACGGCTTGCGCGCCGAGCTCACGCTGCTGCGCGCCACCCGGGCCTATGCTGCGCTGCAAGGCCACAAGGCTGTGAAGCCCGAACACCTGCAAAGCATGGCCCCGCTGGCCCTGCGCCACCGCCTGCGCCGCAACCCCCTGGACGACACCGACTCAGGCGCGCGCGTGCAGCGCAGCTTGCAAGAAGTGCTGGCCGCCTGAGTTGTTGATCAGACCCCACCATGTTTGCACTGACCGTCCCCTGTAGGAGCGGCGCCCTCGCCGCGATTGACGCTCGCGAAACACCCCCCGTCGTCTCGGGTGCGAGGCCAGTGCACATCCGCTGCTCGGCGCCAACATGACCCGAGAAGCCCCACCACCATCCACGCCTGCGTCCACGCCCTCAGAGCCCCTGGAGCGCTGGCACGATGCGCTGACGGCGCTGCAGCTGCTGCAAATCGACCCCCACGGATTTGGCGGCGTGTGTCTGCGCGCGCCGCACGGCCCGGTGCGCGAGCGCTGGCTACAGGCATTGGCTGATCTGGGCCTGGGCCTCGTTAAAGTGCCCGGCTCGGTGGACAGTGAGCGGCTGCTGGGCGGCATCGACCTGGCCCACACCCTGCAAACCGGCCAACTGCACCTGCAAGCGGGCTTGCTGCAACAAGCCAACCAAGGCCTGGTGTGCTTGCCCATGGCCGAGCGCCTGTCACCCGCCCTGCTCGCGCCTTTGGTGCAAGCCCTGGAGCAAGGCCAGGTGCCACCCACCCGCCACAGCGCTGAACCCACGGTCACCCGCTTTGGCGTGGTGGCGCTCGACGAATCTTTGCCCGACGAACCGGGCGTGGGCGTGGCCCTGGCCGAACGCCTGGGCGTGTGGCTGGACCTGCACGCGCTCTCGCCCAGCGACATCCACGCGGATTGGACCGATGCCCATACCGAGGGCTTGCACCTGCGGCTGAGCCCGGGCGCCTTGACCCGCGCCCGCGAGCAGCTGGCGCAAGTACAAGCCAGCGACGACCAGATGCAAGCGCTGTGCGCCGCAGCGCTGGGCCTTGGAATCGGCTCTTTGCGCGTGCCCAGCTTGGCGCTGCGCCTGGCCTGCGCGCATGCGGCGCTGAACGGACGCCAGGCACTGGAGGCGGACGATCTGGGCTTTGCGGCCCGCTGCGTGCTCGCGCCGCGCGCCACGCAGTGGCCCGCCGAGCCGTCTGCACAAGAAGCGGAACCTGAGCCACAGGAAGACAAGACACCGCCACAAGAGCCGCCACCAGAACCACCAGAAAACACCGACGAAGCGCCTGACGACCAAGCCGAAAAAGACAAAGACCCCAGCCCACCGCCCGAACAGAACACCGAACCCAGCGCCGAAGACTTGCAAGAAATGATGGTCGCTGCTGCCTTGGCCAGCTTGCCGCCGCACATGCTCGACGCCTTGATGACGCGCCAGGGCGCGAACAGCCCACAAAGCTCCGGGCGCAGCGGCCAGACCCGTGCGGGCTCACAGCGCGGCCGCCCCCTGCCCCCACGGCCAGGCCGCCCCGGCGGTCAGGCGCGCCTGCATGTGCTGGCCACCTTGCGCGCCGCCGCGCCCAAGCAGCGCTTGCGGCAAGCGCACAGCTCCGGCCGCGTGGCGATCCGCGCCGAAGACTTCCACATCCAGCGTTACCAGCAACGCGCCTCCAGCTGCCTGATCCTGGCGCTCGACGCTTCGGGCTCAGCCGCCCTGCAGCGCCTGGCCGAAGCCAAAGGCGCGGTCGAGTTGCTGCTGCAGCAGTCGTATGCCCGGCGCGACAGCGTGTGCATCGTGGCCTTTCGGGGCGCACAGGCCCAGTTGTTGTTGCCCGCAACACGCTCGCTGGTGCGCGCTAAACGCGCCATGACCGGTCTGCCCGGCGGTGGCGGCACGCCGCTGGCCCTGGCCCTCAAAATGGCATACGAACAAGCGGCGCAACTGCAGCGCCAAGGCGTCACACCCATCCTGGTGGTGCTGAGCGACGGCCGCGCCAACGTGACGCTGCAAGGCTTGGGCGGCCGCGCCCAAGCGCAACTTGACGCGCAAAGCTGGGGCCAACAGTGGCGCGCCAGCGGCCACCGCGCCTTGTGGATCGACACCTCCATGCAGCCCGACGCGCAAGCGCAGCAACTGGCCAGCGCCATGGGCGCGAGCTACCTGCCCATGCCGCAGGTGCAGTCGCATCGCATGGCCAGCGCCATCGAGCGCGTGCGCAGCCCGCAGGTCTGATCGGCCATGTTTGACCGCTTCTACCCCAGCATGGCCTGGGCTGACCACCAAGCCCAGCCCAAGCTTTGGCCGCACGCGCAGCACAGCCGTTTGGTGCAGGCGGGCGGCATCCAGTGGCATGTGCAGCAGATGGGCCAAGGCCCCTGCATGTTGCTCTTGCACGGCACCGGCTCGGGCCATTTCAGTTGGCGCGGCTTGCTGCCTGCGCTGGCCGAGCACTTCACCGTGCTCGCGCCCGACCTGCCCGGCCACGCCTTCACCAGCCGGGGGCCTGAAGGCGCGCTGTCGCTGCCCGGCATGGCCGAAGGCCTGCGCGCCCTCCTGCTGCAGCTCAATCTCACACCCCATGTCATCGTGGGCCATTCGGCGGGTGCGGCCATTGCCGCGCACATGGCCCTGCACTTTGAGAGTGCGTCGCGCAGCACGCTGATCGGTCTGAACCCAGCCTGGTTGCCGCTGCCGGGCGTGGCCTCATGGCTGTTTGGCCCAGCGGCCAAACTGGCGGCGCTCAATCCGCTGTCGGCATGGGCCACCGCCAAACTGGCGGCCAAGCCGGGCGCGGTGGCCGAATGGCTGAGTCGTACTGGCTCCACGCTGGATGCACAGGGCTTGGATTTGTACACCCGCGTGCTCAGCGACTCGGGCCATGTGCACGGCGTGCTGTCGATGATGGCGGCCTGGCGTCTCAAGCCCCTGGCGGCGCGCCTGCACGAGGTCCGCAACCCGGTGTTCATGCACATCGGCGCGCAAGACCAAACCGTGCCACCCGCGTTGGCTGACCAAGCCTGCCGCTTGTTGCCGCAAGCGCGGTCACACCTGCAGCCCGGTTTAGGCCATCTGGCCCACGAACAAGACCCGGCGGGCACGGCCAGGCAGATTCTGCGTTGGTGCGGTGTGAACCCTGCGGAAGCTGAGTCAAGCGCAGGGCACGCGGCCCATTAACGCAGGAAATCCGCCACCGCTTTCAAGGATTGTTCAGCCGCTTCTTCCTGCGGCAAATGTCCCACCTGCGGCCACGACACCAAGCGGCTGCCGGAGATGGCCTGCAGGTAGTCGCGGGCGTTGCCGATGGGAATCATGGCGTCGGCCTCACCCCACACCAGCAATGTGGGCGCTCTGATTTGGCGCAGCAAGGGCTCGGGTTCTTGCAACACGGTTTGCGCCAAACGGTCGAGCATGGCCTGGCGCGCCCCGGGGGCCAAAATCAAATCGTGGTAACGCGTGGTCACGGCATCGGTGAGCGACTCGGGCCGCGCATAGGCCCCTTGCAGGTTCATGCGCAACAAGGGCTTGGGCAAGACATGGCGCATCAGGCTCAAGCTGGCGGGCACGTCCATGGCCTTGCCGTACTCAAAGCCAAAACTGGCGAATCCATCGGGGGCCACCAGCACCAGTTTGTCGACGCGCTCGGGGAACTGGGCAGCAAAAGTCCAGGCGATGCGCCCGCCCATGGAGTGGCCCACCAGGCTGGCACGCGGCAAGCCCAAATCGTCCAGCAAAGCCTTCAGCAGCTGCAAGCTGCGCTCGTCGCGGTAGTCGTGCGCCGGGTCGGGCGGGCTCAGTCCGCTGCCGGGCAGGTCGATGCGCACCACCCGGTGCGTGGCGGCCAAGCCCTTGGCCCAGACGTCCCAAGTCTGCAAACTCGCGCCAAAGCCGTGCAGCAAAACCACTGCCGGGGCATCAGATGGGGCATCAGACTGCGCACCTGGCGCGGTAACTGACGCGGCACCGGGCGGTCCGCTGTCGCGCACATGCAACTGCCACGGCCCGACTTGGCGCATGTCGGCCGGAGCCGCCAAATAGCGCGCCTCCAAAGTGGCGCGCGACACATCGGGCGTCCACAGCCAAAAGGACAGCAGCGTCAAAGCGGTCAGCGCCAGCACGAGTCCAGGCCTCTTCATGCGGCGCAGGCCGCGCGCATGCGATCGACCATGGCTAGATGGCGAACATCAGCAACAACACCATCTGCAGCCCATAGATGATCATCAGGCCCAATTTGTAGGTGTCGCGCAGAGTATCCGACAGGCGCTGCATCCGGCGGTCCAGCCACCAGTAGGCCGCACCGCACAAACCGGTCATCAGCAAGAAAATGGTGGCCATGAGGGAGGGGGGCAAGGTTCGGCTCCTGTTCTGTTTGATCGTTCAGATCTGCTTACCGAAAGGCCCATTGAGCATCACGGTTTGCACATTCAGCGCGGTGGCGATGCTGACCCAGACCCAGTAGGTGATGAGCAGCAAACTGGCCCAGCGCGACAAACGCCACAGGCCCATGATCAGCGCAAGGATGGACAACCACAGGAACACCACCTCGAACAGCGCCCAGTCCGGGCGCTGCAGCTTGAAATACAGCGCACTCCACACGATGTTGAGCACGGCATTCACGCCAAACAGCACCAGCACACGGTGGCGCAAAGCTGGCGTATCCGCCGCCTGCCAGGCCAACCAAGCACTGATGGCGCACAGCGTGAAGATGGAGCTCCAGATCACGCCAAAGGCAGCATCGGGCGGCTTCCAGGACGGGTGCTTGAGCGCAAAGTACCAAGGCCCCAAATCGGTCAGGGCCGCGCCGATACCGGCCGTGGCATAACTCAGCGCAAAAGCCAGGAGCAATGCCAGCAGAGACGCCTTGTTCTTGCGCCCCATGCTTGACATCAGCAAAGCGTGCTCTGGGTGCTGAATCACACGGTCCTCAAGTGCGTGCCAGGCCCAGCAGGTGGGCCATGTCTTTGAAGAAGATGCGCGCATGGGCCATCGGGTCTTTGCGTGCCAGTTCTTTGTTCATGTAAGACTCAAAGGTCAGGCGCTGCACGTCGCGGTCTTCGCAGATCTTGACGAACTTTTCGCGGCGTTTGTCGTTTTGGTACCAGAAGTACTGCATCACACCCAAAATCCAGAACACCCGGCCGTGCTGCTTCATGAAGCTCTTGCGGCCTTGTTTCAGGCAAGCGCTGTTGCCGGTTTTCAGAGCTTGGTGCGCGGCTTGGGCCACACGCCGTGCGCAGTCCATGGCGTAATAAATCCCCTCGCCCGACGACGGAGCGACCACACCAGCGGCATCGCCAATCACCACAACGTCGCGGCCGTTGTCCCATTGGGGCAAGGGTTTGAGCGGGATGGGTGCGCCTTCGCGGCGCAAAGTGGGTGCATCGGTCAAGCCCGCAATGGCGCGCAAACGCGCCGTGGCGCTGCGCAGCGAGTAACCCTTGTCGGCGCTGCCCATGCCCACGCTCATGGTCTTGCCGTGCGGAAAGACCCAGCCGTAAAAGTCCGGCGAGACTTCGCCTTGGTAATACACGTCGCAACGCGCCGCGTCGTAGCCGGGCTGGCCCACAGGCGACTCGATGATCTCGTGGTACGCAAACACGTATTTGGTTTTGTGTGCGTTGGGAATGGCCTGACGCGCGACTTCCGAGCGCGCACCATCGGCCCCCACCACCATGCGGGTAGACACTTTGACTGGCTGGGCGTGCTCAATGGCGGCGTGTTCTTTGGGCGTGACTGGGGTGAAGTGCACCCACAGTTGGCCGCTGTCGTCGTGCTCCAGTTTGTCAAAAATCGCCTGACGCCTCACCGCACCCGACTGGGCAGCGCGGTCACGCAAATACTCGTCAAACTCATCGCGGTCCACCATGCCCACAAAGCCATTGTCGATGGGGATGTCCACCTTGTTGTCGGCGGGCGAAATCATGCGGGCGCAGCGCACCTTGGCCACCAGCAGGTGGTCGGGAATGTCAAAGTCTTTGATCAGGCGCGGCGGAATCGCACCACCACAGGGCTTGGTGCGCCCCTGTCGGTCAAGCAACAAAACGCGCCAGCCTTGGCGCACCAGGTCATGGGCGGCGGTGGCTCCCGAAGGCCCGCCCCCTACAACCACAAAATCAAAATCGGTCTGGTTCATGAGCTTGACCCACCTTTCAACATTACGGGACCATCAAAACGCAAAAGCGTGCGCTGCGCTGCAGGCCCTTGGCGCAGGCGCAAAGCCACTGCCGCCGACACCGCAAACATGAGCCCTTGCAAGCCAAACACAGCCGCATAGGCCGTGCGCTGTTCACCCAAAAGAGCATGGGCCAAGTCGCTTGCGGCTGTGCCGAGCAAACCACCCAAGCCAAAGGCCGCCGCTTGCGCCGCGCCCCACAAACCCATGCGCGTGCCTTCGCGGCCCCTACCGCTCCCGTCAGCGCCCTGCCCGGCCAGGCGCATCATGGTGGCAATCGCTGCAATGGAAAAAGCGCCGTTGGCCACGCCCAAAAACACCACATTGGCCTTGAGCGGCCATTCAGCTGACAAAGCCGAGCTGACCAAACCGACCGTGGCCAAGGCCGAAAACAAACAGCCGCCCACCATCCAGGCCTGCACCGAACCCAAGCGTCCCGCCACCCAGCGCGAACCAGCCCCGGCCACCGACAACATGCCCACCAACACCCCCATGTGGTGCCAACCGGACAGCTGTGTGGTTTGCCCGGGCGTGAAGCCATGCACCGCGCCTGCAAAGGGCTCCAAAATCAAATCCTGCGCGCTGTAAGCCAGCATGGACATGAACACGAACACCGTGAAAGTGCGCGCCGCCGGGTCGGCCCACACCTCTTTGAAGGCTGCCTTGAAATCTTGCTTTTGCAGGCGTTCGTTGGCCTCGCTCAACCCCGACACCGCCTGCGGTTCAACGTTCTTTTCCAGGCCCCACAAACACAGCGCCGTGATCAGTGACGTGAACACACTCAAACCCGCCGAGACCTGCAGCAGCACCTCAGGACTGTAGGGGTCGATCAGCTTGCCCACCACGCCGGCTGTGACGGCAAAGCCCACAATCATCATCAACCACACGGCGGTGGCTGCCGGAGCCCGGCGCTCATCGGGCACACGTTTGGCCATCAAGGCCAAGAGCGATGTACCGCAAGCGCTGACCCCCAAACCAATCAAGCTGAACGACAAGACGGCCAACAGCGCGCCGTAAACGGGTTCGGTGGCCATCCACACCGTGGCCCATGCGGCCATGACACCGCCCACACCCAGCACCACCATGCCCCCCATCATCCAGGGCGTGCTGCGCTGGCCTTTGTCAGCACCAAAGCCCATGCGCGGGCGCACCATTTGCACGGCGTAGTGCCAAGCCACCAAAAAGCCCGGCAACAAGGCCGGCAGCGCCAGCTCCACCACCATGATGCGGTTCAGTGTAGAAGTGGTGACCACCACCACCGCCCCCAAACAAGCCTGGATCAAACCCAAGCGAATGATCTGAAACCAGCCAAAAAATGGTGCGTTCATAAAGCCCCTACGGTGTGTTGCAACTGGTTCAATTGGCGCAGACCCCAGGCGCTGACCATCATGCCGCTGACAAACAAGGGCACGCCAAAGGCGCTGACGTGCAAGGCGCGCTCAACCGGTTGCCGCAAAAATTTGACCATCAAGGGCCACTGTGCCAAGCCCAGCAGGAGCACGGCAGCTGCATGCCAGGGCAGTTGCCAGTAGAGCAAGCAAGCGGCCACAGCCACTTGCGGCACAAACATGAACAAGCAAGCAGCGCGCGCTGCGCCATGTGCGCCCAACTGCACCGGCAGCGAAGCGACCCCCATGCGGCGGTCACCTTCTATGGCCTTGAAATCGTTGAGCGTCATGATGCCGTGCGCACCCACGCTGTACAGCAGCGCCAGCGTCAGCGAATGCAGCCCTGGCCAAGCACCTCCCAGCATGACGGCGGTGCCTGTGAGCCAGGCCAGTCCTTCGTAGCTCAAAGCGCAAGCAGCGTTGCCCCACCAACCGTTGTTTTTCAGGCGCACGGGCGGGGCGCTGTAGGCCCACGACAACACGATGGCCAGTGCACAAGCCACAAAGCCCCAAGGCCCCATGAGCGTGGCCCACAACAGCGACAGCACGGTCCAGGCGATGGCAATCCCCAAACCCCAACGCCCAGGCATGCGCCCTGAGGGAATGGGGCGGTTCGGCTCGTTGATGGCGTCCACATGGCGATCAAACCAATCGTTCACCGCTTGGCTGCTCGCACACACCAAAGGCCCCGTGAGCACCAGACCCAACAGCAGCAAACCCCAATGCGCGTCCAAGGCTTGACCCGAAGCCACCACCCCACAAGCAAAAGCCCACATGGGCGGAAACCAGGTGATGGGTTTGAGGAATTCGGCCACCGTGCGCAATGCGGGACGGGTCAGTACAGCCTTCGCCATATGCGAAGCTTGCAATGGGGGCACAGGGATCAGGGGCGGGGTATCCATGTCCCCATTGTGAAGATCGATTTTAAAATGTCAACTGGGATTGACACTGATCGTCAATTTAAATTGACAGTTTCTAAGAATTATCAACCTCAGCCTCGGCCACCATGCCAAAGCGGCGAAGTTTGACGTACAAACTTTGGCGTGACAAACCCAACATTTCCGCTGCAGAAGCCCGGTTGTTGTGGGTCAAATCCAATGCCGCTTCGATGCACATGCGTTCAATGGTGTCCACGGTTTCACCCACAATGTCTTTGATGGGTCGACGCCCCACCAACTGAGACAACTCGGCAAAGGGATTGACCTGGCTTTGCGCCACCGACGCACCGCCTTGAAGGCGACGGTCCATGTCGCGCACAAAAAAGGCGTACATGGGCTCGGGACGGGCCAAGCACACGGCTGACACTTCGACCGGCAAAGTCATGCCCGACAAGGTACGCACTTCGGTGGCGAAATTGCGCACCGGCAACTGTTGGCGCAAGCTGGTGTTGAGCACGCCCCAGTCCACCGAACCGCGTAACAACCAACGCTCCAGACTTTGCCCCACCACCTGCGAAGAAGCGGTCAAGCCCAGCAAAGCCATGCCCTCTTCGTTGACACTTTTGATGACGCCCGAAGTATCGGTCAGCAGCCAACCGTCCGGAAAACGCTCCATGGCTTCACTCAAGGCAGCCGATGAGCCACCGTCCTGGCGCGGCACCACGATGCTTTCACGGGTCACCAGGCGCACCAAAAACTGTGCCCCGCCCTCTTGCCGGAACACCGTGGCCGAGACCGTCCAGGCCGAAGGCAAACCTGCCACGCGGGCAGGACACATCTCGATGCGGCCGGTCGCCAAAGCCATGCGCAGCAAAGACTGCACTTCGCCATGGCTGTCAGCTTCAAAGCACTCGCGCACATCGCGGCCCACCAGGCGCTTGCCGGCATCTTTGAGCAAGGCTTGTGCGCCCACATTGGCCTCCAGCACTCGTTGGGTGGTGGCATCCACCATCAAGACAGCCTCCGACGAGGTGTCAAACAGCACCCGATAACGGGCTTCAATGTGACGCAAACGCAGGTAGTCACGCTCCATCGATTGCTGTGTTTCAACCAAGCGGCGCTGCAACTCGGCCAGGCTTTCCAAGTCGCGGCCCATGGCCATCAGTTTGCCGCCCCCCAGAGGCAGCACCACGTACTGAATCGCCACCTCGTTGCCCAATGGAGAGAGGTGGTTCACATGCCGCCAGCGCATCACGTCCGGCACACCCTGCGACTGCAACATTTCCTGAATTTTGGTGCGGCTTTCGCTAGAGACGGTATCGATCCAACGACGACCGACCCAAGTTTGACAACCCAAGGCTGCCAGTGTGTCACGGCCTGTTGACACGTCCTCAATCAAGCCCAAGGGGTCCATGACCAAGGTGACGTCTGAGACCACACCCAACAACTGGGAAAAGGTGGACGGGTCCAATGAGGGAAGCTTCATGTTGTAAAACAAACGGGTTTGAGCATCAGGAAGTTGACACTTGAATTTGTCAGGCCAGTATAGGCCCAAGGTGTGTCTGACAAATGCATGAACTCGGAATTTAGATGTAATAAAAACAATTTAACTGGCAAATCAAACACCACTTGCGTTGGACAAAGCCATTTGCTCTGTGAGCCATGCCACCGTCGCCGGCGCATCTTTTGCCACAACAGGCACGGCAAGTCCTCTCAAAAGTCCCGGTGCCACATGGGCCATGGGGCCTCCCACAAAAAGTTGCAAGCCCAAGTTGTCCGATGCCCCCCTCAGTTGCGGCAGCAAACTTTTCAGTGTCTGCAACTGACGGTCCGTACAGATGGATATGCCCACAGCATCAAACCATTCGGATTGAAACAAGCGCTTGAACTCCGCCACATCCTGCGGGACACCGAGCGTGACAAGCCAACCGGCCCTTTTAAAAAATTCACTCAGCATGAGCAAACCCATGCTGTGCTGCGCACCAGGCTCTGTCATCAGCAGCAAACTATGACCATTGCTCAGTGACGGCGCTTCACGCAAAAACTCGGCGCTGAAGTCATGCAAAAGTTGTTGCAAGTGGGTCGACGCAATGGTGGTCATGGCAAAGTCCAGGCGGTCGGCGCACCACCACTCGCCAAGCATTCGTGCACAAGGCGTGATGCCTTGCAAATAAATGTCTTCCAGAGACTGGCCCTGGCGCTGCCAACCGAAAACCACTTGGCGTGCCGCGTCCAAACCCTGCAGACACGCTTGCGCCAGTATTTGGATCTGCCCGCAATCGAGTGCCGACTTGCCAGTGAAGGATGTTCCACCCACCAAGCGCGGACCCACTGGCAAAGCTTGCCGGGAGGCCACAGGCAAAAGTGGGGTGCTGACCTGCTGCAAGGGTGGAGATTGAGAGTTTTCGAAGTTGAATTGCGCCATGACAAGCACCGATCATCAAAGGAATACACCAGCGGCAGGCTCCAACCTGTTGGAGTGCTCGTCGCAAGAGATGCGTTGAGCGGGGTAAGGAATGCCCCAGCAAAACACAGGCTTGAGTGTGGGTGGATTCTATAGACTTGTATTTAGTGTAAACCCTATGATTCAAAATATATGTCAATTTATGTTGACACAGTGTATTCTCAGGCTTACATTCATCTCAAGTCACCCGCTCACACAAGGTCCTACATGCCCACTTCATCCCCGCAGGTTTTGTACACGCCAGCGCAACGCGCCCGGCGTGACGCGACCGCCTGGACGATGGTGCAAGGGATCTTGGCACCTGTGCAATTTCTGATTTTCGGCATCAGCTTGTATCTGGTGTTGAACAGCTTGCACACGGGCGAGCACACCGACTGGGCATTGGCCTCGGTGGTGATCAAAACCCTGGTGCTCTACGCCATCATGGTCACAGGGGCGATTTGGGAAAAAGTGGTGTTCGGCCAATACCTGTTTGCCCCTGCTTTTTATTGGGAAGACGTGGTCAGCATGCTTGTGCTGGCCCTGCACACCGGCTACCTTTGGGTCTGGTGGCAAGGACTTTGGAGCCACACCGACCAGCTGCTGCTGGCCTTGGCCGCGTATGTGAGCTATGCCATCAACGCCGCGCAATACATCCGCAAGCTGCGCATGGCGCGGCTGCAAAAACCCACAACACCCGACCTCACTTCTTTGCCCTCATCGGGTGCACAGGCCAGTACATGAGCACCGTCATCCCCATCCGCGCAGAAACTTCCGCCTCAACCTCCGGTTGTACCGACGTCGTGCCTTTGGTCCAGCGCGGGCAGCGCGAAGTGTTTTGCGGCCTGACCGGCATCATCTGGATGCACCGCAAGATTCAAGACGCTTTCTTTTTGGTGGTGGGTTCGCGCACCTGCGCCCACCTGATCCAGTCGGCGGCTGGCGTGATGATCTTTGCCGAGCCCCGTTTCGGCACCGCCATCATCGACGAACGCGACCTCGCCGGTTTGGCCGATGTGCACGAAGAACTCGACCGCGTGGTCGGCCAGTTGCTGGCGCGCCGCCCCGACATCCGCTTGTTGTTCTTGGTGGGCTCTTGCCCGTCTGAAGTCATCAAGCTCGACCTGTCGCGCGCGGCCGAACGCCAAAACCAAATTCACCACCCCAAGGTGCGCGTGCTCAACTACTCGGGCAGCGGCATCGAAACCACCTTCACCCAAGGCGAAGACGCATGTCTTGCAGCCATGGTGCCCGGTCTGCCCGCCAGCACCAAAACCGCACCCGCCTTGATGGTGGTGGGCACCTTGGCCGACGTGGTGGAAGACCAGATGCGCAGCCTGTTTGAGCGCATGGGTCTGCAAGTCAACTTCTTCCCACCGCGCAACAGCCAGGCCATGCCGGTGGTCGGCCCGAACACCCGTTATTTGTTGGCCCAGCCCTTTTTGGCCGATACCGCCCGCGCCCTGCAATCGCGCGGCGCGCAGCACTTGGCGGCACCCTTCCCTCTGGGCGTGGAAGGCACAACCTCCTGGCTGCAAGCAGCCGCCACCGAGTTGGGTGTGGCCCCCGAGGTGTTTGAACAAGCCACTGCTGCGCCCCGCCAGCGCGCCGAAAAAGCACTGGCCGTGCAGCGCCAGATGCTGCAAGGCCAGCGCATCTTTTTCTTCCCCGACTCACAGCTCGAAATCCCACTGGCGCGCTTCGTCAACCGTGAACTCGGCATGGATTTGGTGGAAGTGGGCACGCCCTATTTGCACCGCCAGCACATGGCCGAAGAACTCGCGCTTATTCCAGCAGGCACCCGCATCAGCGAAGGCCAAGACGTGGACCTGCAGCTGGACCGCTGCATCGCTGACGCCCCCGACTTGGTGGTGTGTGGCCTGGGCTTGGCCAATCCGCTGGAGGCCCAAGGCATCACCACCAAGTGGGCCATTGAGTTGGTCTTCACCCCCATTCAGGGCTACGAACAAGCGGCCGATCTGGCCGGATTGTTCAGCCGCCCCCTCAAACGCCGCCTGAAGTTGGCCGCTTAAAGCTCAGGAACACCCCATGCAACTGACGCTCTGGACTTACGAAGGACCGCCTCATGTGGGCGCGATGCGCGTGGCCACCGCCATGACGGATGTGCACTACGTGCTGCACGCCCCACAAGGCGACACCTACGCCGACCTGCTGTTCACCATGATCGAGCGCCTGCCGCGCCGCCCGCCCGTCACCTACACCACCTTCCAGGCGCGTGATCTGGGCGGCGACACAGCCGAACTCTTCAAAGACGCGGCCCGCCAAGCCATGGCGCGCTTCAATCCTGCGGCCATGCTGGTGGGCTCGTCCTGCACCGCCGAGCTGATCCAGGACGACCCGGGCGGCCTGGCCCAAGCCCTCAAGCTGACCATTCCCGTGGTGGCCTTGGAGTTGCCCTCTTACCAGCGCAAGGAAAACTGGGGCGCGAGCGAGACCTTTTACCAACTGTGCCGCCACCTGGTGCACAAGCCCGCCGCTGACAAACCGGCCAAAGCGCGCCCCACTTGCAACCTCCTCGGCCCCAGCGCCTTGGGTTTTCGCCACCGCGACGACGTCAAGGAAATCACCCAGTTGCTGAAGCAACTCGGTGTGGACGTGGCCGTGGTCGCGCCCCTGAGTGCCAGCGTGGCCGATGTGCAAAAACTGGCCGAAGCCGACTTCAACGTGGTGCTGTACCCCGAAATTGGTTTGGCCGCAGCGCAATGGCTGCAGCGCCAGTTTGACCAGCCTTACACCAAGACCGTGCCCCTGGGCAGCCACGCCACCCGCGACTTCATCGCCGAAGTCTGCGCCTTGACCGGCCTGCCGGTGCCGGGCCAAGACCCCGAGCACGCGCATGCGCCCTGGTACGCCAAGTCGGTCGACTCGACCTACCTGACTGGCAAGCGCGTCTACATTTTTGGCGACGCCACCCATGTCGTGGCCGCGGCCCGTATCGCCAGCCAGGAGATGGGTTTTGAGGTGGTGGGCCTGGGCAGCTACAGCCGCGAATTTGCCCGCGAAGTGCGCGACTGCGCCAAGCGCCACGGCGTCGAGGCCCTGATCACCGATGACTATTTGGAAGTCGAAGACCAGATCAACGCCTTGCAGCCCGAGCTGATTTTGGGCACACAAATGGAGCGCCACATCGCCAAGCGCCAGGGCATTCCTTGCGCGGTGATTTCGGCTCCGGTGCATGTGCAGGACTTCCCGGCCCGCTACGCGCCGCAAATGGGTTTTGAAGGCGCGAACGTGCTGTTCGACACCTGGGTACACCCGCTGATGATGGGCCTGGAAGAGCACCTGATCGGCATGTTCCGCGAAGACTTTGAATTCCATGCCGGGGCTGCGCCTTCGCATTTGGGCAGCACGCGGCCTGCGGCTGAGCTGAGCCATGCACCTGTTGCTGCGCCAGTTTCCACCCCTGCAACCGCAGCTGTGCCAACGCCCACAGCGGCAACGGCCACACCCACTGCACCCACCTTGGCCAGCGACAGTGTGCGCACCGGAGGCTTGACAAGCGACGGCGTCAAAGCCGTCGCTGCCCCCGCCCAAGCCGCTTCGAACCAGGCCACCTGGAGCCCCGAAGCCGAAAAGGAGCTGGGCAAGATCCCGTTCTTTGTGCGTG
>JAIXOX010000014.1 GCA_027486555.1 Comamonadaceae bacterium | reverse complement strand
GCCCCCGCCCAAGCCGCTTCGAACCAGGCCACCTGGAGCCCCGAAGCCGAAAAGGAGCTGGGCAAGATCCCGTTCTTTGTGCGTGGCAAAGCCCGCCGCAACACCGAGCGATTTGCCCAAGACCTGGGCGTGGCGACCATCACCGTGGAGACGCTCTACGATGCCAAAGCTCACTTCAGCCGCTAAGTCCAGCCATGCCCAGACACCGCGCATGAGCGTGGTGCTGCTGACCATGGACAGCCACCTGGCCAGCGCCGCCGAGAGCGCGGCCGAACGCTTGGCCCGCGACCTGCCGGGTCTGCACCTGCAAACCCACAGCGCCTCGGCCTGGCGCGACAGCGAGACCGCCCTGGCCAACTGCTTGGCCGCCGTGGCACAAGCCGACATCGTCATCGTCACCATGCTCTTCATGGAAGACCACTTCATGCCCGTGATCGACGCGCTGCAAGCGCGCCGCGAGCATTGCGACGCCATGGTCTGCATCATGTCCGCGCCGCAGGTGACTCAGCTCACCCGCATGGGCAAGCTGGTCATGGGCCGCGAGTCCAGCGGGCTGATGGCTTTGCTCAAAAAGCTGCGCCCCAGCGCCAAAAACAAAGACACGGGCTCTGAGACCGGCGCGCCCTCGAGCGCAGGCGCCAAGCAAATGGCCATGCTGCGCCGCCTGCCCAAACTGCTGCGTTTCATCCCCGGCACCGCGCAAGACCTGCGCCTGTTCTTCCTGACCATGCGCTACTGGTTGGCCGGGTCCGAGCACAACATCGAACACCTGGTCAAAACCCTGGTGCACCGTTACGCCCAAGGCCCCCGCCAACCCCTGCGCGCCTTGGCCCAACCTGAAGACCCGATCGAATACCCCGAGGTGGGCCTGTACCACCCGCAAATGAAAAACCGCATCAGCGAACAGCTGAGCGACCTGCCGGGACACGGCCGCAAAGACCAGCCCGCCGTGGGCTTGTTGCTGTTGCGCTCTTATTTGCTGGCAGGCAACACCGCGCATTACGACGCCGTCATCCACTCGCTCCAAGCACGCGGCCTGCGTGTCATCCCGGCTTTTGCCAGTGGCCTCGATGCCCGCCCGGCCATGGACCGTTTCTTCAAGAACGGTGGCGATTCCAAAATCCAGTCGCTGGTCTCGCTCACCGGTTTCTCCTTGGTCGGCGGCCCGGCTTACAACGACGCCAGCGCCGCCGAAGTGGCGCTCAGCGAACTCGATGTGCCCTACATCGCCGCGCACCCGCTCGAGTTTCAGTCCATCGAGCAATGGGGCGGCTCCACACGCGGCCTGCTGCCGGTGGAAAACACCATCATGGTGGCGATTCCCGAGCTCGACGGCTCGATCTTGCCCATGGTTTACGGCGGCCGCCCTGGCCCGGCCGGGCAAACCTGTACCGGCTGCGACAAGCGCTGCACCTTCCCCAGTGGCCCGCGCAGCCAAGACATGTTCACCTGCAGCGAACGCACCGAGATGCTCACGGCCCGCGTCGAGCGTTTGGTGCGCCTGCGCGACAAGCCCCGCGCCGATCGCAAGCTGGCCATCGTGCTGTTCAACTTCCCGCCCAACGCCGGCAGCGTGGGCACGGCCGCGTATTTGTCGGTGTTCCAGTCGCTCTTCAACACCTTGCAGCGCTTGTCGCTTGAAGGCTACCGCGTCAATCTGCCTGAAAGCGTGGACGACCTGCGCAACCGCCTGCTGCAAGGCAACGCCAGCCAGTACGGCACGCAGGCCAATGTGCTGCACGCCATCGACACCGGCCACCATGTACAAAACGAACGCTGGTTGAACGAGATCGAAGCGCAGTGGGGCCCTGCCCCCGGCAAGCACCTGACCAACGGCCAGTCGATCTTTGTGCTCGGCGCAGACTTTGGCCAAGTGGTGGTCACGGTGCAGCCAGGCTTTGGCTATGAAGGCGATCCGATGCGCCTGCTGTTTGAAACCGGCTGCGCCCCGACCCACGCTTTCAGCGCGTTTTACCGCTACCTGCGCGACGACTACGCCGCCGACGCGGTGCTGCACTTCGGCACACACGGCGCGCTCGAATTCATGCCCGGCAAACAAACCGGTCTGTCGGCCCAGTGCTGGCCCGACCGCCTGATCGGCGCGCTGCCCAATATTTACCTGTACGCCGCCAACAACCCGTCCGAAGGCGCGCTGGCCAAGCGACGCGGTGCGGCCACGCTGGTGAGTTACCTCACACCATCGCTCACCCATTCGGGTCTGTACAAAGAATTGGTCAGCCTGCAGCAGTCCATCGAACGCTGGCAGCAAATGGGCCCCGATCAAGCCCAAGACCGCGAAAGCCTCACGAGCCTGATCCGCGAACAAGCGCAAAGCATCGACCTGGCCGTGCCCACCACCCAGGGCGATGCCACCGCCTGGATCGAGCAGCTGCAAAACCAGTTGCTCGAACTCGAATACGCGCTGATTCCTGAAGGCCTGCACGTCATGGGCCAAGCCCCCACCCGTGAGCAGCGCTTGGGCACCCTCAAAGTCATGGCCGACGCCATGGGTTTGAGGGCCGCACAAAATGCCGCCCTCATGGAAGCCCTGGTCGATGGTGCCAGCGAAACGCAGCTGAGCGCACAGTTCAGCACCGATCTGCCCGCTGGCGACAAAGCCCAGGCCGAGACCCTGCGCCAGCTGGTGCGCAGCAACCGCCTGCTGGGCGAAGACCACGAAATGCAAGGCCTGATGCGCGCCCTCGATGGCCGCTACCTGCAACCCGCCCCCGGCGGCGACCTGATCCGCAACGCCAACGTGCTGCCCACCGGGCGCAACCTGCACGGCTTGGACCCCTTCCGCATGCCGTCTGCCTTTGCCGTGCGCGACGGCCAGCGCCAGGCCGAGAAACTGCTGGCCCGCTACCAACAAGACCACCAAGCCCTGCCCGAGACCGTGGCCATGGTGTTGTGGGGCACCGACAACCTCAAGACCGAAGGCAGCCCGATGGCGCAAGCCTTGGCCTTGATGGGCGCCGCGCCACGCTTTGACAGCTACGGCCGCTTGGCCGGTGCACAGCTGATTCCCTTGGCCGAACTCGGTCGCCCGCGCATCGACGTGGTCATCACCTTGTCCGGCATCTTCCGCGACCTGCTGCCCATGCAGATTCGCCTGCTGGCCGAAGCGTCTTTCCTGGCCGCCAGCGCCGATGAACCCGCTGACCAAAACTTCATCCGCCAACACGCCCTGGCCTTCATGGCCGAGCACCCAGGCAGCGACCTCGAATGCGCCTCGCTGCGGGTATTTGGCAACACCGAAGGCGCCTACGGCGCGAACGTGAACCACCTGATCGACAGCAGCTGCTGGGAAAACGAAAACGAGTTGGGCGACGCCTTCACCCAACGCAAAGGCTTTGCCTACGGCCGCGAAGGTCGCCCAGTGCGCAACACCGCCGTGCTGCAAAGCGCGCTGGCCAGCGTGTCTCTCACTTACCAAAACCTCGACTCGGTCGAGCTGGGCGTGACCAGCATCGACACCTACTTTGACACCTTGGGCGGCATCAGCCGCGCCGTGCTGCAAGCCAAACACCAACGCGACGGCAACGCGGCCGAAGCCCCGCCGGTGTTCATTGGCGACCAAACGCAAGGCGACGGCGTGGTGCGCAGCCTGACCGAACAAGTGGCCCTGGAAACCCGCAGCCGCATGCTCAACCCCAAGTGGCACGAAAGCATGTTGCAACACGGCTACGAAGGCGTTCGCCAGATCGAAGCCCACCTGACCAACACCATGGGCTGGTCGGCCACCACCGGGCAAGTGCAGCCCTGGGTGTACCAACAACTGGCCCAGACCTTTGTGCTGGACCCCGCCATGCGCGAGCGCATGGCCCAGCTCAACCCCACCTCATCGGCCAAATTGGCCAACCGCCTGCTGGAGGCCACACGCCGAGAGTATTGGAAACCCGACGCCGAAACCCTGTCAGCTTTGCTGCGGGCCGGTGAAGAACTTGAAGACCGCCTTGAAGGCATATACGAAGGACAACCAGCATGATCGAAACCACCAGCATCCCCGTGAACAGCATCCAGCGGGTTCGCGGCGCGGACGGCGAAGGCAGCGTGCAGTTCCAGATGGACCCCACCGTCAAGATCGGCACAGCCAAGGTGTTTGCCGTTTACGGCAAGGGTGGCATCGGCAAAAGCACGACGTCCTCGAACCTGTCGGTCGCCTTCAGCATGCTGGGCAAACGCGTGCTGCAAATTGGCTGCGACCCCAAGCACGACTCGACCTTCACCCTGACCAAAAAGCTCATGCCCACCGTGATCGATGCACTCGAAACGGTGGACTTCCACGCCGAAGAGCTGCGCCTCGATGACTTCGTCTTCAAAGGCTACAACGGCGTGATGTGCGTCGAAGCCGGTGGCCCACCCGCAGGCACAGGTTGCGGTGGCTACGTGGTCGGTCAGACCGTCAAGCTGCTCAAAGAACACCACCTGCTGGAAGACACCGACGTGGTGATTTTTGACGTGCTGGGCGACGTGGTCTGCGGCGGTTTTGCCGCACCCCTGCAACACGCCGACCGCGCCCTGATCGTGACCGCCAACGACTTCGACTCGATCTTCGCGATGAACCGCATCGTGCAAGCCATCGGTGCCAAGGCGAAAAACTACAACGTACGTTTGGGCGGCGTGATCGCCAACCGCAGCGACGCGACCGACCAGATCGACAAATACAACGCGGTCACCGGCCTCAAGACCATGGCGCACTTCCCCATGCTCGACGAGATCCGCAAGAGCCGTTTGCAAAAGTGCACCTTGTTCGAGTTGGAGCCCACCCCTGCTGTCAAGGCCGTGCAAGACGAGTACATGCGCTTGGCCGCGGCGCTGTGGTTGGGGGCCGACCCACTGCCGTCCATCCCCATGAAAGACCGCGACATTTTTGACCTGCTGGGTTTTGACTGATCCGCACGGCCAAATACGCACCGAAAGCCCAACATGAACAGCACCACCGCCTACGAACAACGCCGCAGCCAGATCGAGCACTACTTTGACCGCACAGCGGCCGATGCCTGGGCTCGCCTGACCTCGAACGAGCCGGTGGGCCGCATCCGCGCGACCGTGCGCGCCGGGCGTGACACCATGCGCGAGACGCTGCTGTCGTGGCTGCCGCAAGACCTGCGCGGCAAGCGCGTGCTGGACGCCGGTTGCGGCACCGGCGCCCTGGCCCTGCAAGCGGCGCTGCGCGGGGCCGAGGTGGTGGCTATTGATTTGTCGCCCACCCTGGTCAAGCTGGCCGCTGAGCGCATGGCCGCCGAACACCCCAAGATGCCCGGCTCGGTGGAATTTTTGTCAGGCGACATGCTCAGCCCCGATTTGGGTCACTTCGACCATGTGGTCTGCATGGACTCGCTCATCCACTACGACAGCGACCAAATCGCCGAAGCTTTGGCCGGTTTGGCGCAGCGCACCCGCAGCTCCATGGTTTTCACCTTCGCGCCGCGCACACCCCTGCTGGCCTTGATGCACAGCGCGGGCCGGCTGTTTCCGCGCAGCGACCGCTCACCCTCTTTGTCGCCCGTGGCGCACGCTGACTTGCTGCAGCGCATGCAGGGCCACAGCGACCTGCAGGGCTGGCAAGGCGCGCGCATGCAGCGCGTGGCCAGCGGTTTTTACACCTCGCAAGCCTGGGAGTGGACCCGCTCATGAAACTGCGCATTCCCATGCCCCGCATGTTCACGGCCTACGGCACCCGCTTCATGCCGTTTGCCGATGCGGCCTCGCCCGAACTGCCAATGGCGCGCCTGTTGCGCCTGTCGCTGTTTCAGGTGGTGATCGGCATGGTGACGGCGCTGCTGGTGGGCACGCTCAACCGCGTGATGATTGTCGAGCTGCAGGTGCCCGCCTGGTGGGTGGCGCTGGCAGTCGCCATTCCCATGGTGTTTGCCCCCCTGCGCACCCTGATCGGATACCGCAGCGACACACACCCCTCGGCGCTGGGCCTGCGCCGCATTCCTTATATGTGGACCGGCACCTTGCTCTTGTTTGGCGGCCTGTCCATCATGCCCTTTGCCTTGTTGCTCTTGTCCGAGCCCGATGCCGCGAACCTGTGGGTAGGCCAGCTGGGCGCATGCCTGGCTTTTGTGCTGGTGGGCACCGGCATCCAAGTGACCCAAACCGCGGGTATGGCCCTGGCGCACGATTTGGCCACCGACGACAAGCGCCCCCGCGTGGTGGCCTTGCTTTACAGCATGCTGCTGGTGGGCATGATTGTCAGCAGTGCGGTGTTTGGCTGGTTGCTCGCCGAATTCAGCCCGCAAAAACTCATCCAGCTGGTGCAAGGCTGCGCCGTGCTGGTGGCGGTGATGAACCTGGCCGCCTTGTGGAAGCAAGAGGCCCGTAGCGCCAAGCGCGGTCGCCGCGAAGCCGGTGGCTTTGCCCACAGCTGGCGCGAACTCATGGCCGAGCCCCAGATGCGCCGCTTTTTGTGGACCTTGGGCATTGGCACCTTCGCTTTCAACATGCAAGACATCGTGCTGGAGCCCTATGCGGCCGAAATCCTGAAGCTCGATGTGGGCGCGACCAGCGCCTTGACCGCCTTGAGTGCCAGTGGCGCTTTGCTGGCTTTCTTGTTGTCGGCGCGCTGGCTGTCGGGTGGCCTGCACGCCTGCCGCTTGGCCAGCCTGGGTGTGCTGCTGGGCTTGCCCGCATTTGCGATGGTGATTTTTTCGGGGCCGCTCGAAGCGGCTTGGATGTTCCGAATCGGCGTGGGCCTGATCGGTTTCAGCGGCGGTTTGTTTTCGGTGGGCATGTTGGTCACAGCCATGGGCATGGCGCAAGACGGCAGCCCGCTCGGCAAGCTCGGGGGTTTGGTCATCGGCACCTGGGGCGCGGTGCAAGCCACCAGCGCAGGCGCAGCCATGGCACTGGGCGGGGCTTTGCGCGACGGCGTGTCGGTGCTGGCCATGTCGGGCGCTTTGGGTGAGGTGCTGGTCACCCCCATCACCGCCTACAGCTTTGTTTACCACCTGGAAATGTATTTGTTGTTTGTCGTGCTGGTGGCTCTGGGTCCGATGTTGCGTGCCAGCCATTTGGCTGCTCGGGCAGAGGCCCAAAAAACCAGCGCCCCCCAACCCTTTGGCTTGGCACAACTGCCGGGCTGATGCACCGATTTTTTTGAAGGAGAAAAGCCATGGAAACAGGCGCAATCACACAGTACGTCGATGTTGCCCAAATCGTTTTGTACATGTTCTGGGCGTTTTTTGCCGGTCTCATTTACTACCTCTTGCGTGAGAACCACCGCGAGGGCTACCCCATGGATTCAGGCCGCGAAAACGGCCCCAAAATCGAAGGTTGGCCACCCGTGCCAGAACCTGTGGCATTCAAGACAGAAGACGGTCACACCTATTTGTCACCGGACCTGAATCGCCCCGACGGCGAATACAACGGCCAACCCACACACGGCTGGAACGGCGCGCCACTTGAACCCGTGGGCGACCCACTCCTCGCAGGCGTGGGCCCTGGCGCTTGGGCCATGCGCGCAGACGTGCCCGACATGGAGCACGGCCATCCCAAAATTGTGCCCATGCGCATCGCCACCGACCACTCGGTTGCCAAGCAAGACGTTGATCCACGGGGTCTGCCCGTGTGGGGCGCTGACAAACAGATCGCTGGCACCGTGGTCGATTTGTGGGTAGACCGCATGGAAATGATGTTCCGCTACGCTGAAGTTCAGCTGGTCAACTCCGACAAACGTGTCTTGCTGCCCATGACCTTTGCGCGCATCAAAAAGGATGGCTCGCATGTGCAGGCGATTTTGGCGCACCAGTTTGCCAACGTACCGCAAACCAAATCCAAAGACCAGATCACCCTGCTCGAAGAAGAAAAAATCACCGCCTACTTCGGTGCAGGCACCTTGTACGCGACGCCTGAGCGTCAGGAACCCATCATATGAGAGCCACCCACGAACACGAGTGGGAAGCCGCCCCCGGCTTGCCCAGCGCGTTGCCCAAGGACGAGCGCATCGTTTGGCAGGGTGCGCCCGATTGGAAGCGCTTGGCCATACACGCTTTTCATGTGCGCTCAATCGCTTTGTACTTTGTACTGATGCTGGCGGTGCAGGCCATCAACCTGACGGCCCCTGACAACGGTGTTGGCTGGAAGCCCCTGACAGAAGTCGACTGGAAACCGCTGGTTGTGGCCGCAAGCCTCTACGCCCTGGCCTTGGCCCTGCTTTTGGGCACGGCCTGGATGTCGGCGCGCAGCACGCTCTACACCCTCACCAACAAACGCGTGGTCATGCGCATTGGCATTGTGTTGACGCTGACCTTCAATCTGCCTTTCAAACGCATCGCGGGTGCTTCTTTGAAGACCCAAGGCGCAGGCACGGGTGATATCGCGTTGGCCTTGCACCACGAAGACCGCATCGGCTGGGTCCACCTGTGGCCGCACCAGCGCGCCTGGTACATCACGCGTCCGCAGCCCACTTTGCGCTGTGTACCGGACAGCCAGCAAGTCGGTGAGCTGCTGCTGAACCTGTGGCGTGCCCAACGTACGGGACAAAGCTTGCAGCTGGTCGATGCAGCGGTCCCAAGCCACTCCTCGGCACCTCACCAAGGCATGCTGGCATGAACACACTGCCCTCGCACGACTGGCAAAAACGCCCTCAGTCCGCCGGACTGAACAAACCCATGGCCTGGATCGGCGTGATGCTGCTGGCCATGCTGGTGGCCGTGGGCCTGGCCCGCTGGTCGGGCCTGGACCCGCGCACACCAGACGCTCCCGTGCAATGGCAGCGTGACCTGCAGTTTCGCGACTTGGCCGGTGGCGACATCGCCGTGCTGGACCACCGCACCGGGCAACAAGTCGCCAGCTTCACAGGTGAGCAAGGCTTTTTGCGCAGCACCCTGCGCGCCCTGTCGCGTGAGCGCCGCCGCGAAAACTTGAGTGCCGATGCCCCCTTTTTGTTGATTGGCCGCACCAACGGCCGCATGACCCTGCAAGACCCGAGCACCGGCCAACGCATTGACCTGGAGTCGTTTGGCCCCAGCAACGCTGCCGTGTTTGCTCGCCTGCGACTGGCTGGCACTGAAGTCCCAGCCCGTTGACATTGATTGATATCGCACCGGAGAACACCATGACCGCCAATGCTGTCCACACCATCGAAACTGCTGAAGACGCCAACAAAAAAGCCGTGCATGACGACATGATCAGCCCGCGCTTTTACACCACCGACTTTGCAGCCATGGACCGCATCAACATCGAACCGGTGCGCGCCGAGTGGGACAAGATGATGGCCGAGTACGCGGGCGACAACAACCACGACCACTTCCAGCGCGACGAGGCGTTTGCGGGTGAAGTGGCCGCTGGCATGGCCAGCTTGTCGCCCGAAATGCGCCAGGAATTCATGGACTTTTTGGTCAGCTCATTGACGTCTGAATTCTCTGGTTGCGTGCTCTACAACGAGATCCGCAAGAACGTCACCAACCCCGACATCAAGCAGCTGATGACCTACCTGGCACGCGACGAATCGCGCCACGCAGGCTTCATCAACCTGTCGCTGCGTGACTTCAATTTGGGCATCGACCTGGGCAACTTGAAGCGCACCAAAAAATACACCTTCTTCAAGCCCAAATACATTTACTACGCAACCTACCTGTCCGAAAAAATCGGCTACGCGCGCTACATCACCATCTTCCGCCAACTCGAAAAGCACCCTGAAAAACGCTTTCACCCCATCTTTCGCTGGTTCGAGCTGTGGTGCAACGACGAGTTTCGCCACGGCGAAGCTTTTGCCCTGATCATGCGCGCCGACCCCAAGCTGCTCAGCGGCGTCAACAAGCTGTGGATTCGATTCTTTTTGCTGGCGGTGTACGCCACCATGTATGTGCGTGACCACACCCGTCCCATGCTGCACGAGGCCATGGGCCTGGATTCGAGCGAATACGATTACCAAGTGTTCCGCATCACCACCGAAATCACCAAGCAAGTCTTCCCCCTGGCCTTGGACACCGACCACCCCGACTTCCGCCGGGGTCTCGAGCGCCTGTTTGCCGTTTCGCAAGCCATGGAAAAAGCCAAGGCACGCGGCGGCGTGGTGGGCAAGCTGCAGCAAGGCGTGTGCGCCGTCAAAGCGGCGGCCACTTTTGCCCGCCTGTACTTCATGCCCGTTGTTGAGCAAGACCTGTCACCCCTGGTCCGCATGGAACCGGCATGGTGACTGAAGTCGTTTGGGCTTGCGTGTTCACGGCCCTGTGCTGGTGGCTCGGCACGGGTGTGATCCTGTGGCTCGACCGGCTGCCTGCACGCAGCTTCCGTTTCAGCCTGGCAGGCTGGACGGTGCTTTTGGCTTTGAGTTTTTGGGGCGTTGCCCACAGCATGCAAGAGGTCAGCGTGTTCAACGCCTACCTCGCCTTTGGCAGCGTGATCGTGATGTGGGGCTGGCATGAATTGGCTTTTCTCACGGGGTGGATCACCGGCCCGCGCAAAACACCGCTGGACGCGGGGACCACAGGTTGGCCACGTTTTGTGCAGGCGGTGCAGGTCATGCTGTACCACGAGCTGGCCTTGTTGGCCAATTTCGCCATTCTCTGGTGGATGCAAGAGGGCCAGGCCAGCCATGTGGCGATTTGCACTTATGCGCTGCTGTGGTTCATGCGCCTGTCGGCCAAACTGAATTTGTTTTTTGGCGTACCGCAAAACGGTGCGCAATACCTGCCTGCGCACCTGACTTACCTGGCCAGTTATTTCCGCACGACCACCGGCATGTCGCTGTGGTTCGTGCTCTCGATGGGCGTGGCCATGGGCACATGGTTTTGGCTGGTCTGGCTGGCACAACAAGGCGCTGTGGCCATCACCACCGGCTGGGTCATGCTGGCCACCTTGCTGGGTCTGGCGATCGTCGAACACATCATCATGATTTTTCCTTGGCCACTGGAGCGGCTGTGGGGTTGGGCCATGGGCCAGACCACCAAACCGGCTTTGACCACACCCCCTTGAAGGCCCCATGAACACCTTGACCCTCACCCCCGCCCTGCGGGCCGACGGCTTCGACTCACCGAGCATCCCACCACGCCCCAGTACCGGTGAGCTGAGCCGCACACCACAACGCCCTGTGGCCGTGGTCATTGGCAGCGGCTTTGGCGGGCTGGCCGCAGCCATTCGCCTGAGCGTCATGGGCTACGAAGTCAAGGTCTTTGAAAAACTCAACGCCCCCGGTGGCCGCGCCTATGTGCACCACCAAGACGGCTTCACCTTTGACGCGGGCCCCACCATCATCACCGCACCCTTTTTGCTCGAAGAGCTGTGGGCACTGTGTGGCAAAAGCTTTTCAGACGATGTGAAGCTGGTGGCCATGGACCCGTTTTACCGCGTGCGTTTTGCCGACGGCACCTGGTTCGATTACAACGGCGACCCCGAACACATGCGCGCCGAAGTGGCCCGTTTTGAGCCTTCAGACTTGGCGGGTTACGAGCGCTTTTTGGAAGACGCCGAGCGCTGCAAGACCTTGGGGTTTGAGGGCATGGGCGACATGGCCTTTGACAAGGTCAGCGATCTTGTGGCCGCCATCCCCGACTTCTTGCGCATGGGCGCGTGGCGCAGTCTTTACAGCCTGGTGGCCAAACACATGCGCAACGACAAGCTGCGCATCGTGATGAGCTTTCACCCGCTGCTGATTGGCGGCAACCCCTTTGCCGTGACCTGCGCTTATGCGCTCATCAACTCGCTGGAGCGCACCTGGGGTGTGCACTCGGCCATGGGCGGCACTGGTGCCATTGTCAAGGGCTTAGTGGGCCTGCTGCAAGAACGCGGCGTGCCGGTGCGTTGCAACGCACCTGTGACGCAAATCCGCATCGAAAACGGCCGTGCCTGCGGTGTGGAACTGCAAAACGGCGAGTTTGTGCCTGCCGACATCGTGGTCAGCAATGGCGACACCGCCTGGACCTATAAAAACCTGGTGGCTCCACAGCACCGCCGCGTCTGGACCGACCGCAAGATCGCCAATGGCAAATACTCCATGGGCCTGTTTGTCTGGTACTTCGGCACCTCCAAACAATACAAAGACGTGCCGCACCACATGATGGTGCTGGGTCCGCGTTACAAAGGTCTGCTGCAAGACATCTTCCAAAAGCACAAATTGGCTGAAGACTTCAGCCTGTATTTGCACCGCCCCACCGCCACCGACCCGTCTTTGGCCCCAGAGGGTTGCGACACCTTTTACGTGCTCTCGCCCGTGCCACACCTGGACAGCGGCACCGACTGGCCTGCCTTTGCCGAGACCTACCGCGCCGCCATTGCCGAAAGCCTGGAAGCCAGCGTGTTGCCGGGTTTGCGCGAATGCATCGTCACCTCCAAATTCACCACGCCACAGGATTTTCACGACAACTTGTGGTCCTACAAAGGCGCGGGTTTCGGCCTGGAGCCTTTGCTGCTGCAAAGCGCCTGGTTCCGTCCACACAACCGCAGCGAAGACGTGCCCGGCCTGTTTGTGGTGGGCGCCAGCACGCACCCGGGCGCGGGCGTGCCCGGTGTGCTCATGTCTGCCAAAGCTTTGGAAACGGTGATTCCCCATGTCAAGATCTGAACGCGCCGCCCCCGTGGCCAATCAAGAGTTGAACTTTGACTCGAACGACCTGCAGGCCTGCGTGGCCATGATGCAGGGTGGCTCCAAAACTTTTTTTGCCGCCAGTCGGCTGCTGCCGCCCCGCGTGCGCACCGCCGCCATCGCGCTGTACGCGTTTTGCCGCGTGGCCGACGACTTGGTCGACGAAGCGGTGGCGGGCGACACGCCGCTCGATGTGCTGCAAGAACGCCTGGATGCCATTTACGCGGGCACGCCACACGACCATGTCGAAGACCACGCCCTGAGCCTGGTGGTGCAGCAGTACAAACTGCCGCGCCACTTGCTGGACGCACTGATCGAAGGCTTTGCCTGGGACGCGGGTGGCCGCACTTACGACAGCATCGAAGATCTGCACGATTACGGTGCCCGTGTGGCGGGCAGTGTGGGCGCGATGATGAGCTGGATCATGGGCCCGCAAAGCATGGACACCCTGGCCCGTGCCTGTGAATTGGGCGTGGCCATGCAGCTGACCAACATCGCACGCGATGTGGGCCACGACGCGAGCATCGGCCGCCTGTACCTGCCACGACGATGGCTGATCGAGGCCGGCGTGCAGCCCGAAGCCTGGCTGGCCCAACCCACTTTTACCCCCGCCATCGCGCTGGTGGTGACGCGCTTACTGGACGAGGCCGACCGCCTCTACAAACAAGCGCATGCGGGCATTGCTGCCCTGCCGCCCGACTGCCGCGCCGCCATTTGTGCGGCCAGCCTGATTTATGCCGAAATCGGACACCAGCTGCGTCGTGAAGGCCTGGACTCGGTCAACAAACGCACCGTGGTCAGCACCACACGCAAGCTCATGTTGCTGGCCAGTGCCTGGACCCAAGTGCACTGGATCCGAGTGAGCGACAACAGCCCCGCCCCGCTGGCGGCCATTGTGAGCCTGGTTCAAGGGTGTCGCGATGCGACCCAACAAACTGGAAACAAAGCGTACTTTCCGAACCGTGCCATGCCCCAGCGCGTGGCCTGGATGCTGGACTTGTTTGAGCGACGAGAAAACGAGCGCCTGGATCGCAACGCATTGCGTCAAACACCATGAGGGTACCGAGCCACCTGATCCATGTGCGTTTGCTGTATGTGAGCCGCGCTGTCGGCCCACAAACCACCACGATGACCACCACCATCTTGCAGCAAGCACAGAAAAACAACCCGGCTCACGGCATCACGGGCGTCTTGTGCCAAGGCCAAGGGTTTTTCTTTCAGGTGCTGGAAGGCGAACGCGGCAGCGTCAACGCCCTGTACCGCCGCATTTGTGCCGACAAACGCCACCAGGACGTCGAACTGCGGCATTACGAAGATATCAACCAACGCCGCTTTGGCCAATGGTCCATGGCGCTGGTGCACCTGTCGATAGACGACCTCATGGTGAGGCTGCAACACCCCGACTTCGACCCCTACTCGGCGCCAGGCCCGCATTTCATGCAGCAAGTGATGGATTTGCTGGAAACCGGACAGGCCATTCGCATGCCTGACGAAAAGGGTTGAATTTGTTGACAAGCGCCCTTCAGTTTGTGGGAGCACTGCCCTCCGGGCAAAAGACTGGGTATTTGTAGGATCGACGCCCTCGTCGCGATAAGCCTCGCAGACCACCACCCATCACCCCGAGGGCGGGGCTCCCACAAAGGCAAAAGACTGGGTATTTGTAGGAGCGACGCCATCGTCGCGATAAGCCTAGCAGACCACCACCCATCGCCCCGAGGGCGGGGCTCCCACAAAGACAAAAGACTGGGTATTTGTAGGCGCGACGCCCTCGTCGCGAAAAGCCTCGCAGACCACCACCCATCGCCCCGAGGGCGGGGCTCCCACAAAGGCAAAAGACTGGGTATTTGTAGGAGCGACGCCCTCGTCGCGATAAGCCTCGCAGACCACCACCCCCACCAGCACGATCAAAGCCCCGCCCGACATGGCGTAGGTGCTGGACAGGTCAAAAAACTTCGTGTTGATGAACGCCATGCCCGTGAAGACAATAAAGTTGCAAACCGCAAGGGGAATGATCAAGATGGGGGATGGATTTCATGAGTTTTCAGTTTTTAAAAGACATATCAATGGCCATTGGCAGGCGCATCCTGCAAAACTTTGAGCAGCGCCCGCTCGTCGCCTTTTGCGATCAATTCCCACAGCGCTCGGCACTTGTCCAGCGGCTCGCCAGATGCGTCTTCCAGTTCCTTGATCAGGCTCAGCTCCCTTTCTGCGCGCTTTGTGCCGTTGCGGGTTCCGTATTCCGGCACCAGGTGATCGCCGGCCACATCCATAGCTTGGATCAGCGCCTCTTCGTTGGTGCGCAAGCTGCTCCAGAAAAACCGGTTGGTCATGGCCTCGCGGGGAAACTCGGCCACCCCTTTCAGCAAAGAAAACGCCTGCCCCCAAGGCGAAGACCACTCTGACTTTTGCGACGGATTAAAAGCCACGGGCGAATACGCCACGGTGGGCATCAGCTTATGGACTCGGGTCCGTTCCAAGCGCACTTGGAGTTCATCCAGGATGCTGTTCACCGCGCTGTCGGGAATCTTGCCGCCCGGGTGATAGCCCTCGTACATGCGCTGCGCATCGGCGCGAATGCGCTCGTGCTGCGAGCCCAGAAAAGCAGCAATGTCATTGCCCATGGTCTGCCCCAGCAACTGCTTGACCTCGTCATTGGTCATGGACAGCGCCGCCTCAAACAGCGGTATGGCTTTTTGGGGCATCCAGCGCACCCCGTCGGCCAGCGCAAACGAAAAGTGCGGCAACACCTCGCCCGACACGCGTCGCAAGCGGTCAATCTTTTTGATCGTTGCCGCATCAAAAGGCGACACCTTGAACGAGGTCTGCGACTTGACCATGCCGGTCTTGCGAAAACTGTCCACGCCAAACCATTCGGGCTTGACGGGGGCCTCCAGCGGGGGAATGCGGCTCACCTTGTCCATCGACACCAAAACGCCCCGCTCGAAAACCCGGGCCACAGCATCTGACAAACGGTCCAACTTGGGCACACCCATGGCCTCGGTGGGCGACTCGGCCGGGTAGTTGTACCCATCCACCAACTCCACTTCGCCCGTTTCGGGGTTGATGACAGCTTCAACCGTGTCTTGTGCATCCTGGCGCAGGCATTGCTGCCGATAGTCGTCCCACAACTGCGCCGCCAAGAGGTCGCCTTGGGGCAACACCAAATGCGGCATGGCCGCCACCAACTCTGGCCGCAAAGGGCCTGCGATGGCCCACAAATAATCAAACCACTTGCGGCAAGCCTCAAAAGTGGCGGCCATGACGGCCGTGACCAAATTGGCCTGCGACGGGGAAGCGAGCGCGAAGCCCATGTTTTCCGTGGGTCCGACCGAAATGGCCGTTTGGCCATCTGCGCCACAAAGGCACAACAAATTGGACGAACGGTCTAGCAAAGACGCCTCGGGAAACACCCGGTAATCCGCTCGCTGGCCATGGCGCTCCACCAAACGCAGCAGGTTCTGCAAATCCGCCTCGGTGGTCCTGCATGTGGGGTGGATGCTGATGACCAGCCTGAGCTGGGCCTTGGGGTTGTCCGACAGATAACCCTCCATCCAGTCGACCGCCTTCTTGTCAATGGCGGACACGACTCCAAAAATGCTGAGTGCCGCACGCGCCACCGCCTCAAAAGGCAAGTCAGATGCGTAGGGGGTCAAGCCGGCGCTGACCACTGGCTCGGGCCAGACGAAGGGCATGGGTGGGGTGAGGGGTTTGTTCATGCGGGGGCTTTCAATCAAAAAGTGCCGACGTCATCGACACAAACAAAGGGGTGCGCTGGGCTTGTGCAGGAGCGCAGCCCTGGGCGATATGGCCGCTCAACCAAGGCCACAGAAAAATCCGCCACCGCTGCCCAACTGCCACCACCAAGCAAACCCAATTCGTCACGAGGCTCGTGGCGAATTCCGAATTGGCGGTGGTCGTAGGCTTGGTAGAACTGGCGGAAGTACTTATTTTTTGGAAACCGTGGCGTCTTCTGGGTAACCACTCAATTTGTGCGACAACGTCGCAACAATCGCCAGCAGTACCAAACAAAGCGTATGACAGTCGCATCAACCGACCTCGGCAATCGACAGACACCCGCAACAAGGGCAAGCCAGTTGATCGGCCCCCACTTCTTTGAAGCGCAAGTCCGAGTCCACGGGCTCGGCCGTTTGCCGCCAATAAGTCACCAACTTGCCGCCAAACAGCACGTCTTCCATCAAACCGCAGGCGGGGCATTGGTGCAGTTCGCGGTCATGCAAAAAGCCGCCTGCGACCTCCACTTGAGCGCGAATGGTTGCCAATTGCATGACCAGGGCTTTGAGTTCATTCATGTCGTTGGGGTCTGACATCGGCTTTCCTTGGTAGTTTCTCTGGTGTTTCTTTGGCGTTTTCTTATGGTTTTCTTGGTGTTACCAAGGTAGTCGCTCAGGTTTCGGAGTGGTAACCGTTATTTCCGGGGTGGTTTTCTGGCCAGTTTTCAGGCTAGTTTTCTGGCCAGCCACTGCGCCAACCAATGGCCATGAAAACAACCCCTTTATTCATCGAATCAAGCCCATCACCGACTCAATGAACACAGGCAATCCTTGAGCATCCAGGTCTTTCATGAAAAACACATGGTTATCGGCCCAATCTTTGCGTAACCAGCCACGGTCTTTGACGGCGGCGTAATCGGTCGGCGTGACGATGGCGCCTCGTCGGCCAACAGCACGCCCTTGCTCAAAGGCGAATGCAACGCAAACACCGTCGCCTCGATCTGGTGCGGGTTCAGGTCCACGCTGGCGTTGAACAGGGCCTGACTCAAGCGTTCGATGCCGCCGCCTGCGTGCTGCAGGGTCAGGTCGTGCGCGGTGTATTTGGCTTGGTGGGGGGTGAGCAAGACAGTTCGGCCACAGGCCGCGAATATGAACCGAAAGGTTTATATCGTAATGTCTTTAGAATTTTTATAAAACTAAGTTGCTCTTTATTTATCGTCTTTGTTTACAAAGATGAATCAATCAAGGACAGGGGCAAATGCATGGCAGAGCACGCAGCTTTGCGAGGTGCGGGTGTAAAAATTTGCACCAAGCCGGGTCAGGAGCCGGGATTGTTGTAAGTGGCGGTGGCGGTGGTTTGCGGGGCAATTCGCGACGAGGGCGTCGCTCCTACAACGACTAGGGCGTCTTGCCTGGAATCTTTTTTACAAGATGGTCAATGCACGCGCCCGGTGCGGGCAAGCCGGGTCTTAAGAGCGCACGACTTTGGCTTGGCCCAGCATGGCGTGCAGCAGCACATTGCAGCCAGCTTCGATGTGCTCGGGCTTGGCGTCTTCGATTTCGTTGTGGCTGATGCCGTCTTTACAGGGGATAAAAATCATGCCGCTCGGGGCCAGGCGCGCGGTGTAGATGGCATCGTGTCCGGCACCTGAGACCACCGGCATCTGGCTGTAACCCAAGTGGGCAGCGGCGGCAGACACCGCCTCTACACACTCTGGATGGAAGGGTTGCGCCGGGAAACTCGACACCAGGGTCAGTTCGATGCGCAGGCCCGTGCTGTCTTGCAAACTTTGAGCCAGGGCTTTGATTTCATCGGCCATGGCCTCCACCCCGGCGTCGGTGTTGTTGCGCAGGTCGATGCTGAACTTGACCCGACCCGGAATCACGTTGCGACTGTTGGGGTGCACATGCACCATGCCCACCGTGCCCCTGGCATGCGGAGCATGTGCAAGGGCCGTCTTGACTACAGCCTGCATCAGGTGTGTGGCCACCTGCAAGGCATCCCGGCGCAAGGGCATGGGGGTAGGACCTGCATGGGCTTCCATGCCCGTGACGATGCAGTCAAACCAGCGGATGCCCAAGGAACCGGTGACCACGCCAATGGTCACGCCCGCATCTTCCAGCACCGGGCCTTGCTCGATGTGGGCCTCAAAATACGCGCCGATGGGGTGCTGCCCGGGCACTTCAGCGCCGACATAGCCGATTTTTTGCAGTTCTTCCAGCACCGTTTTGCCGTCTTGGTCTTGGGCTTTGTAGGCGTGCTCCAGCGAGAAAGCGCCCGCAAAAACGCCCGAGCCCATCATCACCGGCACAAAACGAGAGCCTTCTTCATTGGTCCAAAAAGCCACCTCAATCGGGGCCTCGGTTTCGATGCCATGGTCGTTCAGGCAGCGCACCACCTCCAGCCCGGCCAGCACGCCATAGTTGCCATCGAACTTGCCCCCGGTGGGCTGGGTGTCGATGTGGCTGCCGGTCATGATGGGTGGCAAATCGGGCTGCCGCCCTGCCCTGCGCATGAAAACGTTGCCGATTTGATCGACCGTGACCGTCATGCCCGCTTCGCGCGCCCAGGACGTCACCAGGTCACGGCCCTGTCGGTCCAGATCGGTCAAGGCCAGACGACACACGCCGCCTTTTTCGGTGCCACCGATTTGGGCCAAGGTCATCAGCGATTGCCACAAACGGTTGGCGTCAATGCGCAAGGAAGACAAGTTGTCGGGATTCACATTCATGTTTCGATCTCCAAAGGTGTTCATTCCGGGCTGTCGCGGTAGGCTTGAAACACATCGCGCAATTGCCTGCGAGGTGTTGCGGGTGCCGTCAGGGACTGCTCAAGTTCGTTGAGGTGTTTGCGCATTTCCGCGCCTGCCGCTGCAGGGCTTTTTTGCAGGGCGGCAATCAAATCGACATGGCGGTGGGCCACACACACCTGCCCCCCTTGTTGTTTGAAGCGCGACATGAGCAAGGACGTGGTGGGCAACAAGCCATTGAGCCAACGGGCCATGACCGGGTTGCCATGCATGTCGGCCATGGCTTGGTGAAATTCACCCGAAAGACGAATCGCCAGCGCATGCTCGCCGATGCGATCGGCCTCGGTTTCACCGTCAGCCAAATGTTGCAAGGTCTGCAATTGCTCGGCGCTCAGTCGCCCGGCAAGCTGTTTGGCCACTTCGCACTCCACCACCCTGCGGGCATCAAAAACACTGCCCGCATCTTCCAGGCTGGGAATGGGCACACGCGCTCCTCGGTTGTGTAGCAATTCGATGACCTGCTCTTGCGCCAGACGTTGCAGCGCCTGCCGCACCAAGGTGCGGGAGACGTTGAACTGCTCGGCCAACTCCTGCTCGCGCAAACGCTCACCCGGGGACAGTCGTCGCTCCAAAACCGCCTGGTAAATCGCCTCGTACACCCGGTCTGCGCCTGTGATTTGCACCACGGCAATATCCTGAGGCGCATTGACAGCTTCTGAGGCAGCTTCTGATGCGGCTTTTGAGGTCGTTTCAAGTCCATCCGTCGTTGCAGCGGGCTTGTCGGCTTTGGCTTTGGCTTTGGCTTTGGCTTGGCGCGGCAGCGACAGGCCCCGTCGGCGTTCATCTGTCATCATGCCCCCCATCATTTCGAGTCACGCCATGAACACTGAACAACCCTTGGGCATCCTGGCTTGCCAGCCCCTCACGGCACAAGCTTTTTCGCCCTACGGCGAGGTGTTGGATTTGTTTGCACCAGACCACCAAACCATCAACCAGGGCACCAGCGGACGACTGGATTTGCCAGCCGGGCTGGACTTGGCGGGCGACCAAGGCGAGGCGGTGATGGCGGTGTTTCATGCGCTGGCGCAAAACCCTGAGGGCCCTTGCCACATGCTCGAGCGTCACCAACACGGCAGTCAGACCTTTGTGCCCTTGACCGGTGCGCGCTGTCGCTTGCTGGTGGCCTTGGGCCAAAACCAACCCGACCTGCGCACGCTGCAATGCTTTGAAGTGACGGGCCAGCAAGGCTTCACGCTGCACAAAGGCACCTGGCACCACCCCCTGATGGCCTTGGACAAGGGTGCTTTTTTGGTGATCGAGCGCCGGGGCTTGAGCGTGGATTGTGAGGTTCATTCACTGCCTTTGAGCGTGCGCCTGAGTCCCCTTTGACGCCACACACACAGGGGTGCCTGTGCGGCGTTCAGGACCACGCGCGGTGGATGTGTTCTGCCAGTTTGACCAAGCTGCGGTCTGAGCCTTCAGGCCCCACCAATGAGATGCCCAAGGGCGCGCCCTGGTGGGTGGCCAGTGGCAAGCTCACCTGCGGCAAGCCCGCCATGCCCGCCACACACAGCAAGCTGGTGGCCCGGTTGCGGTAGGTTTCCAACTCGGCATCGGTCTGACGGATCAAGGGGGCCACATCGGGCATGGTGGGCATCAAGAGCACGCCGTCGGTGCCCAAGATGTCTTGCATGTGGGCGCGCCAGACTTCGCGAAAAGCCCGCGCCTTGGCCACTTGCTCATCGGTGACTTTGGAGGACCAGTCAAAGCGCTGGGCCACCGCAGCACCCAGCACCGGCTGAAACCGCTGAAGAAAACCACCATGCACATCCCAGGCCTCGCGCCCCTGAATGGCGCGGAAATGCCAATACATGGTGTCGAGGTCATCCTGCATGACGCGTACCGACTTGGCCTTGCCCAAGCATTGCTCTATTTGTTGACGCACAGGCTTGAGTGCTTTGAGGGCACCCGGTGTGGCCAGCGCCCACATGTCGGTTGGGGCCAGCAAGCGAATGTGATCGGGCAAGGGCTGCGCATCTTGACCCAACAAGACATCCGCCACACGGGCAAAGGTGGGCACATCGCGGGCGAACCAGCCACAGGTGTCCAGGCTGGGCGACAAGGCCATGGTGTCTTGCAAGCTGATGCGCCCCTGACTGGGCCGCATGCCCACCAAACCACAATGGTTGGCAGGGGCACGGACCGAGCCGCCCGTGTCGGAACCCAAAGCAACATCGCACAGGCGGTTTGACACGGCAGACGCCGAACCCGAAGAAGACCCGCCGCTGATGCGTTCGGCCACCGCGCCATTGATGGGTGCACCGTAATGGGCGTTTTGACCATTCATGGAAAACGCCAACTCGTCGGTGACCGTTTTGCCGACAAAGCGCGCACCGGCGTCCAGCAAGCTTTGCACCACCGGTGCCGTGCGGTCCTGAACACCCCACAGGGCCATCAGCATGGGTTGCCCGCCACTGGTGGGATAGCCCTTGACGTGGTAAATGTCTTTGGCCGCAAAGCTCAGGCCCGACAAAGGGCCAGCAGCGGCATGGGCCACCGGGCTGGCGGGGTAAGGCATGAAGGCGTGGGCTTGGTCCCACAGGGCATCGGTGTGTTGGCTCATGGTCACCTCAGGTTTGAAAAATGATCAGGCCCAAAGATCAGGCCACTGGCTGAGAATTTGTTTGGGGCTGGGCCAGCAGACAGCGAACACTGTGGCCATCGGCCAGCCAGGTCACTTCTGGGCGTGTCGCACTGCATTCAGGCACCGCCATTTTGCAACGGCTGGCAAAGGCGCAGCCTTGTGGCAAATTCGTCAAGTCAGGCGGTGCACCGGCAATGGTTTCCAGGCGCTGGCCTTTGGCCAAAGCACCGTCGGCGCGGCTTTGCAGCAGCGCACGGGTGTAGGGGTGACGGGGTTCACGAATCAGGGTTCGGGCGGGGCCCTCCTCCACAATGCGACCGGCATACATCACGGCTATGCGGTCCGCCACCTCGACGGCGGCACCGATGTCGTGCGTGACAAAAATCACCGACAAGCCCATCTCTTTTTGCAACTCGCGCAAGAGCAACAGGATCTGGATTTGCACTGTGGCATCGAGCGCGGTGGTGGGCTCGTCAGCCAGCAGCAACTGGGGCCGACAGGCCAGCGCCAGGGCGATCATGGCGCGCTGGCGCATGCCGCCCGACATCTCATGCGGATAGGCTTGCAAACGGCGCTCAGGGCTGGGAATGCGCACCCGTTCAAACAAGGCCAAGGCCCGCTGCTTGGCCTCGTCCTCGCTCACCTTTTCGTGACGGCGAATGGTTTCGATGATTTGCTGGCCCACGCTGTAAACCGGGTCCAGCGCCAGCAAAGGCTCTTGAAAAATCATGGACGCCACGCGACCACGAAAGCGACTGAGCTGGTCCTGCGGCAGCGAGAGCACATCCTGATCCCCGACCCGGATTTGCCCTGTGATTTGGGTTTTCTTCTCGGCATGCAAACGCAGCAAAGTGCGCAAGGTGACGCTCTTGCCAGAGCCCGACTCGCCAATCAGGGCAACCACTTCACCGCGCTGCACACGCAAGTCCACGCCAGACACCGCTTGCACGGGTTTTTTGCCGCCGGTGAAGGTGACATGCAGTTGGCGGATGTCCACAAATGCGGGTGTTGATGTCTCCGGTTTCATGCCGCGACCTCCAAGGGTTTGACCGCGCTGTGCCCAGCGGGTGCGCCGGTGTGCGCTGCGCCTGCAACATGCATCCAGCAGGCCACTTGTTGGCCGTGTTGGGCTGGGGCCAAGACCGGCATCTTTTCGCTGCAAATGGCTTGGGCGTGCACACAACGGGTGTGAAAACGGCAGCCGCTGGGCGGGTTGATCGGGTTGGGCGGGTCACCGGCCAAAGGCGGGGTTTCGGTGCGCCGATCCGGGTCCAGGGTCGGAATGGACGACAACAAAGCTTGTGTGTAGGGGTGTGCGGCATGCTTGAACAGGGTTTCACTGTCCCCCACTTCAACCACTTGGCCCAGGTACATGACCATGACCCGGTCGCTCATGTAGCGCACCACATTCAGGTCGTGGCTGATGAAAATATAGGTCAGGCCAAAGGACTCTTTCAAATCGAGCAAGAGGTTCAGCACCTGCGCTTCCACCGACTTGTCCAAGGCAGAAACCGCCTCATCCAAAATGATCAAACGCGACTGCAAGGCCAAGGCCCGGGCAATGTTGACGCGCTGCCTTTGACCACCTGACAACTCATGCGGATAACGCTCGGCAAAGCGCTGCGGCGCCAGGCCCACCCGTTCGAGCAAGTCACGCGCACGCTCAATCGCCTCGCGCTCAGGCAGTCCGTGCACCATGGGGGCGAATGCGATCGAATCTTCCATGGTCAGGCGCGGATTCAAGGACGCATAGCTGTCTTGAAACACCATTTGGGCCTGACGGCGGTAATCCTTCAAGGGCAGCGCCTTGCTGCCCACGGTCTGTCCATCGAACACCAACTCGCCCTGGTCGGGGGTGATCAGCTGCATGAGCAGGCGTGCCGTGGTCGACTTGCCGCAACCGGACTCGCCCACCACCCCCAGGGTCTCGCCCTTGAACACATCAAAGCTCACCCCGTCGACAGCGCGCACCACGCCCGCGCCGCGACCCAACAGGTCTTTTTTGAGCGGGAAGTGCTTGACCAAACCGCGCACCGAGAGCATCGCTTGGGTCGATCCGCCCACCTCATCATTGGCCAAAGTCATGCGGACCTCACTGTTTGATTTCCATGGCCGAGCGCAAGCCGTCGGCCAAAAGGTTAAAGGCAATCGATGTCATGAAAATCATCGCCCCAGGCAAAGCTGCAATCCAGGGTTGCGTGTAAATGGCGGTGCGCAAGGTGTTGAGCATCAGGCCCCATTCCGGCTCGGGGGGTTTAACCCCCAGCCCCAAAAAGCTCAGACCCGAGGCCAGGATCATGGACACCGCGATCAAACTCGTGGCGTACACAAAAATCGGACCCAACACATTGCCCAGCACATGGACCCGCACGATGGTGAAAGCAGATGCACCCGATGCCCTGGCCGCGTCAACAAAATCACGCCCCCGAATCTGCGTGGTCACGCTTTCGGCCACACGGGCCAGCGGCGGTATGAACACAATCGTCAAGGAAATCAGGGAGTTGGTGATGCCTGCCCCCAAAGCGCCCGACAGGGCGATGGCCAACAACACCGAAGGAAAAGCGTAAAAAACGTCGATGGTGCGCATCATCACGCTGTTGACCCAGCCCCCGGTGTAACCGGCCGTGATGCCAATCAAGGAGCCGATGAAAAAGGCGCAAATGACGGGGGTGATGCCCATGAACAAGGACAACTTGGCCCCCACCATCAAGCGGCTGAGCATGTCGCGGCCCAACTCGTCTGTGCCCAAGGGGTGGCCTTCAAAGCCAATGGGCTTGAGGCGTTTGAGCATGGCGGACTGGTAAGGGTCCATGGGCGCAAGCCAAGGCCCAAAAACAGCAATCACCATCAACAACAGCACCACCAAAGCAGCACCCACGGCCACTTTGTCACGTAAAAACCGACGCCCCACGGTTTCCCAATAACCGGCAGAGCGCTCGTACACCAGCGGGAGCACGGGGCTGGCAGCCGCATTCAATGAAGTCATGTCAATTCCTTGGGGTCGAGATCAAGCGCGTGCAATGCGAGGGTCCAGCAAGGTCTGGATCACATCCACGATGAGGTTGAGCACCACAAAAAACATGGCCAGCACCAGGATCGTGCCTTGCAGCAAAGGCAAGTCGCGCTGGAAGATGGCCGAGTTGAGCAAGAAGCCCGTGCCAGGCCAGGAAAACACCGTCTCGATCAGGATAGAGCCGCCGAGCAAGTAACCCAGCTGCAAGCCCATCACCGCCAGCGCCGTGGGCGCTGCATTTTTGACCACATGCCAAAAAATACCGAAATTGGTCAATCCCTTGGCGCGCAAACCCACGATGAATTCTTGCGCCAAGATGTCGGCCACCAAGGCCCGCACCGTGCGCGCAATGATGCCCATCGGGATCACACTCATGGTGATGGCGGGCAAGAGCATGTGCTTGAAGTGCTCCCAATCCCAAATCCATTTGCTGGAGCCACCCGGCCCAGCGCCGCCCGGCGGCAGCCACATCAGGATCGAAGAAAACACAATGACCAAGACCATGCCCAGCCAATAGTGTGGAACGCTGACGCCCAGCACAGACAGCAAAGAAGCGAACTTGTCCAGCCAGGAGTTCTGGAAATACCCAGCCACAAAACCAAACAAACAGCCCAGCACAAACCCGATCAGCGTGGCCAGCATGGCCAGTCGCAAGGTGTTGCCCACAGCGGTCATGACCTCCGCAGCCACCGGGCGGTTGCTGGCAATCGATGTACCCAGATCGCCCTGCAAAGCTCGCCAGACCCAAGTCACAAATTGTTCAGGGTACGAGCGGTTGAAGCCGTACAACTCGATCAACTGCGCTTGCAAGTCGGCCGATGCGTCGGGCGGCAAAATCGACATCAGAGGATCACCCGGTGCCAAGTGCACCAAGCCAAAACAAACCAGCGCCACCCCCAGCATGATGGGCAGGGAATAAATCAGTCGCCGCAACAAAAAGCCGAGCATGCCAGCACTCCAAAAGGGCATTCAAAACGGTGTGCAGCCAAGGCCTTGATCGCTTGGCTGCACACCCTGGGGTGTGGGCCCCAAGGCCCACACCAGGACCATCAGTCCATCGACACGGGCGCCAGATCGACAAACCAGCTGCGTGGCTGCACAAAGCCTTTGACCTTGGCGCTCATGGCGCGGGGGCCAACGTCGTGGGCAATCCAGACAAAAGGCGCCTCTTCCACAATGCGGGCGTGCAACTTGGCCAGCGCTTCATCGCGTTTTTTGTCGTCAAACTGAGTGCGGGCATCGGAATTGAGCTTTTCAAACTCCGGGTTGCCAAACAAACCCCAGTTGTTGGACACCGGTGGGAAGGTGCCCATGCTGGTGAAGCGCACCATGCCAAAGAAGGGGTCCATGGCGGAGTAGCTCACGTTGATGGCGTGTGCACCGTTGGCTGTCGGGTCTTTGGCCCCCCGACGCCAGTTGGTGAACAAGGTGTTCCACTCGATCACGTCAAACTGGACGTCGAAGAAGCACTGCTTGAGCGACTGCTGAACAAACTCGTTCATGGGCAGGGGCTGCATCTGGCCAGAGCCCGATGCCGAAATCTGCACCTTGACTTTGAGAGGTTTGGCAGCGCTGTGACCCGCTTGTGTCATCAAAGCCTTGGCCGCGTTCACGTCGTACTTGATGTCAAATTTGGGGTTGCCCCACCAAGGGTGACCCGGAGGCACGGTGCCTTTGGGGGCGGCCATCATGCCACCCAAAAGGGTTTTCAGGCCTTCACGGTCGACGCACAAGTTGGCCGCGTGGCGCACCCGCTTGTCCAGCCAAGGTGAGCCTTCGGCAAACGACAACTGCCAAGGCCAGACATGCGGCTGGGCGTTGCTTTCAATCTTGAAGCCACGCTGGCGAATTTGCGGCATGGCGTCGGGTGCAGGCGCTTCGATCCAGTCGACCTGACCGCCGAGCAAAGCTGCCGTGCGGGCATTGGCCTCGGGCATGGGGACAAGCACCACGCGGTCGACCTTGGGCATGCGCTTGGGGTCCCAATAGGTTTTGTTGGCCACCATTTCAAGGCGCTCACGCGGCACGAACCGGGCCATCTTGAAGGGGCCGGAGCCGGAGGCATCAGCCGCAAATGCGGTCCAGGCCGCCTTGGATTTGTCGGCAGGTGTGGCACCTGCAGCGGCATCAAATTTCTTTTGCCAATGGGTGGGCGAGGCAATGAACAAATTGGTCAGGTTGATCGGCAAAAACGCATCGGGTTCGCTGGTCGTCAGCTCCACCGTCAGGTCATCGATTTTTCGGGCGCTGCGCAATGTGGGCATGCGCGAGGCCGTGACACCCACCTGGCTGGCATCGAAATGCACCGCGTCTTTGTCCAGGACTTTGCGCACGTTCCAGACGATCGCATCGGCATTCACGGGTGCGCCATCGTGGAACTTGACGCCAGGACGCAGCTTGAAGGTCCATTTGGTTTTGTCGCTCGCACCCACGGTCCATGAAGTGGCCAAACCAGGGCCAACCACACTGGGTGCATCGGATTTGGACAAGTCCCAGTGGGTCAAGGCGTCGTACATCGGGATACCGGTGAACCGGTTGCCCTCAAAGCCTTGGTCAGGCTGCCCCAGTGTGCGGGGAATGTCGGCTGCCGTCATGGCAATGCGCAAGACTTTTTCTTGCGCCTGAACCGCCATGGAGATGGCGCTGAGCCCCATCCCGACAGCCATGGTGAACGCCCAGGATGTGGGCAACAAACGAGGGGAAAGGATAGAACGCTTCATCAAAACTCCATTAAATGTGGATTGAAAAATGAGCAACAGACCTTGGGTACAAACAGATCAGGTTTGTAAATTAACACACGTCAAATCAGTCTGGCAAGTTTTTTTGTATGCAATCACCGTGCCTGCTTGGTTATTTAGCCTCATACAGCTGGGCACGGAAGTGGCGCTTGAAAAAGCTCGGTTTGTCCCACAAAATCAAGCACAAAATGAGGTTTTCTGGCACCATTCTGGTCAGCACCTTGCGCGTCATGCCCCAATTTGGCGATTTTTTTGTATGCAATAAACAACTTGTCACCTTGGGCATTGACACCGACATTCGAGCACAATGCATGCCTGCAAACGAGGCTCAGGTCAGTCCTTGCCCCACTGAAAAAGAAACCCATCTCATGAACACCCCAGCAGTGCGACGTTTTTTGTTGATCAACCCCAACACCAACGACTTGACCACACAACGCCTGCGCGACGTATTGCAGCCTCAGTTGCCACAGGACGTGCACCTCGATGTGCAGACCGCCCGATTTGGTGCGCCTTACATCGCCTGTGAAGCCAGCCATGCGGTGGCCGCTCACGCCTGCCTCGATGTGTGGACCTCGCACCGAGGTACAAGGGCGCAACCCTTGCACGGCGTGCTGATTGGCTGCTTTGGCGACCCGGGTTTGTTTGCCTTGCGCGAAGCCAGCGGCTGCCCGGTGACGGGACTGGCCGAAGCCTCGTTCATACAGGCCGCAGCGCACGGGCCGTTTGCCATCGTGACCGGGGGCGAGCGCTGGAAACCCATGCTCCAGCGCCTGGCCACCAGCTTGGGTTACGGCGAAAAACTGCGCCACATCGAGACCGTTTACCCCACGGGCGCGGCGCTGCAGGCCGACCCCGATATGGCCTTTGAATGCCTCAGCCAAGCTTGCCAAAACGCCGCACAAAGCGGCGTGTCCAGCATCATTTTGGGCGGTGCCGGACTGGCCGGTTACGCCCGGCTGCTCCAGACCGACTGCGCCTTGCCACTGATCGACAGCGCTCAGGCCGGCTGGGATGTGCTGTATGGCCAACTGGCCCCAAAAGCGCCCAAACAACATGACGGTTTTTATGCGCCTTGGGTGGGCTTGCCGCCGGCCTTTGGACAGGTCCCAGGCAAGGGGCAAGACTGATGCGACCCATCAGCGCTGCAAGTGCAAAAAACAAAAGCCAGTTTGTCAGTCATTGTTTTGTTGCACGATTTCAAGATCGATTTTTTTCGCGCTGAACTGCGCCAACGGCATGACCCCTTTTGATTCATCGGACTTTGTTTGGCCCGTTTTTTCGCAGGGCATGCTTTTGGGACTGGGCTTGATCGTGGCCATTGGGGCGCAAAACGCTTTTGTATTGCGCCAGGGTTTGCGCCGTGAACATGTGGGCAGCGTGGTGGTTTTTTGTGCGTTGGCCGACGCGCTGCTGATCACGGCAGGTGTGTTGGGCATGGCGCAAGCCTTGGGCGAGCGACCCGCACTGTCACAGGCTTTGGCCTTGGGTGGGGCTGCGTTTTTGGCGGTATACGGCTGGCGTGCCCTGCAACGGGCACGCCAAGTCAGCGCACTGGATGTGACCACAACAGGTCTGCGTCTGAGCCGTGGCGCAGCACTGGCCCAAGCGGCGGCCTTCACCTTGCTCAACCCGCATGTGTATCTGGACACGGTGCTCTTGGTGGGCAGCATTGGCGCACAGCAGCCAGTCCCCTTGCAGGGCTGGTTTGCGGCCGGGGCCAGTTCGGCCAGTTTGTTGTGGTTCGGCGCCTTGGGCTTTGGGGCACGGTGGTTAGCGCCTTGGTTTGCACGCCCCCGCGCCTGGCAGGTGTTGGATGAACTGATCGGCGTGACCATGTGGGTCCTGTCGGCGCTGTTGGTGCGCCATGTTTATTGGGGTCTGTAAACCCTGCAACATCAAATTGCCGTGACCCGTTGACATAAACAACACGCTAAAGTCACTGCCTCGCCCTGCGTTTTGCACAAGGCCGTCCAGTGGGTCGGATCAAGCTCGGTGGTCTGCAAAGCGCCATCGCTGGCGAGGCAAGCGCCGACTTGCTAAGGTTTTCGACGGGAATAAAAAACTGAAAATGAGCGCCATCAAAAAAACCGCATCGCTGCGGTTTTTTGGGGTATCACAGCAAACAGCCCTCGTGGGCTTGTTACTTGCGTGGGCCTTTTGGACGGTTGAGCCAGTTGGCCAGCGCGAACAAGCCGAAAACTACAAACATGATGATGATGACGTGATGGGTTTGCATGGCGATTCCTTGTGGGTCGGTTAAGTTGAATGAAAACAAACAGATTATGCAAACTTGGCTGATTGCTGTACAGGGCGGATCAAAGGTCCCATAGCCCAAAGGGTCAGCAGCAGCAGCACCATTTCGAGCCCGTAAACGGCAGAATAACCCAGCACCGAACTGCTGCCCAGTGCGACACCGTCGCGCACCAAACCGCCAACAGCCATGCCCACGCCAGCCGCAGTGGCTTGTACCGCGCCCCAAGCGCCCATGGCCAAGCCAATTTGCTCAGGTGGTGCCATTTGCATGGTGGCGGTCAGCGTGCCATGGGCAAACAAACCGGCCCCCAAGCCAATGAAGAAAATGCCCACTGCAAACAACACCGGTGACATCAAGGGGGCAGAGGCGATCACTGCCGCAAAAGCGGGCAGTCCGACCAACGCACCCCAACTGGCCATGCGGTAGGCGTCACCGCCCCGCCCCAGCACTTTGGAGGCCCAAGCAAAACCGATCAAACCACCCAAAGCCAATGTGGCTGTGAGCATGGTGGTCGTGGAGACGCTGAGCTTGAGGATTTCACCGCCAAAGGGCTCCAGCAAAACGTCTTCCATGGTGAAGGCCATGGTGCCCAGTCCCACCGCGAGCAAACGGCGCAAGGTGTTGGGGCCTTGGCAAAACAATTGCCAGGCTTGCGCAAAGGTGTGCTCCACCGGCGTGCCGGGCTTGCGCATGCGGCTGCGCGGCTCTTGCTTCCACAAAGCAATCACATTGAGCACCAGGGTCATCACGGCCACGGCCTGCACCACCCGAATGAGCTGACCGGGACTGTAGTCGCGCAGCAAATGACCCAACATCAAGGCGCTGCCGATCATGCCGACCAGCTGCATCACATACATCAGGCCCACAACTTTGGGTTGACTCTCGGGTGGGGCAAGGTCAGTGGCCAAGGCCAGACCTGCAGTTTGCACGGTGTGCATGCCTATGCCCACCAGCACAAAGGCACCTGCCGCCCCCACCAAACCCACCCACGCCGGGGCTTGGCTGGACTGCCCGGCACCAGCCAGCACCAACAGCGCAAAGGGCATGATGGAAAAGCCACCGAACTGCATCAAGCTGCCCATCCAGATGTAGGGCACACGCCGCCAACCCAGTTGCGAACGGTGGTTGTCCGAGCGAAAACCAATCAATGCACGTAAAGGAGCGACCAACAAAGGCAGGGCCACCATCAAGGACACCAGCGTGGCGGGCACTTGAAGCTCCACAATCATCACGCGGTTGAGGGTGCCCACCAGCATGACCATGGCCATGCCGACAGAAATTTGGAACAGCGACAAGCGCAGCAAACGCGACAGCGGCAAGTCATCGCTGGCAGCGTCGGCAAAGGGCAGGAATTTGGGGCCAAGACTGGCCAGCGAGTTCGCCCAGGAAGACTGTTTTTTTGATTTGTTCATAAGTGAAAGACCAAGCGCTTTCGCGCTTGGCCGTTCGGCGGGGTTCACCCGTTACTTCTTCACCGCGGCATCGGCAGCAGGGGCAACAGCCACCACTTTGGCGCCACCGTTGAGGAAGTTTTTCACCCAAGAGGTGTTCAGGGTCAGGGCCAGGTGCACGCTGAAGGACGCAACGGCCACAGCAGCGATGAACACTGGAATACCGACCGAAGGTTTCACCACACACCACATTTTCGAATAAATCATGGCAGTACCTCTCTTATTTGAGCCAAGGTGAATAGATGAAGGCCAACAGGTGAGCAAATGCGGCAATCATGCCGAAAATCTGCGTACCCTGGATGAGATTGCGGTGAATCTCTTCCGATTCGGCCTCGGTCAGTCCCGTTGGCCAGACTTTGTCTGAGTTCGACATAGTTTTTCTCCTTGCAGAAGACGTGCACGGCCCGCACGAGGGCTATTCATGGCCACCATGGCCACAAATGGGTTTCCCCTGAACGCGTTCGCAGTTCGGCACACAGGGCCTTTTTGGACGCGATCAAGGTTGTTCATCTCAAGCCCGCCGTGGCATGCGCCAGGGCAGCATGGCTTGAACCACCGGTGACACCAAACGCGGCACCGACAGGGTTTCGTGGAAGGCGATCAAGGGCTCGCCCGCATAGTCAAATTGCAGCAAGGCACGCTGGTAAAAAGGCGTGTCTTCAAGTTGTTCGTGGACCCGCACAGCGTGGGCGCTGCGCATGCGCCGAGCGATGCGCCAAGCCGTCTTGGACAAGTGCTGCACAGGTGGCGTGGCGATGGGCTCGACCGCGCCCTTGGGCGTGAAGCGCAAAGACAGCACACGGTCTGCGGTGCCTGGCGCTTGCATGTCATAAAACACCACGGTGCTGCCATCACGCGTGCGGGCACGGGACCAGTCCCAGGTGTGAAAACCCCGGTCCACCGGCTCGTCGCCTTCGTTGGAATCGAGGTAGGCGTGGCCTTGCCATTTCAGGTCAGGGGCACTCAAGTCCACCTCGATGCGCGAGGCTGGAGCCAAAGGCCCCCACCGGTGTTGGCCTGCAACATCCAAGGGCGTAGAGTAGCCAAACAATTGCTGTGGCCACAGTTTGATGCGACCCCGAATGCGGTGCGGAAAAGGCACACACACTTCGTTGATGTCGATGCTCAGGCAGTCACCGTCCCAGCTGAGTTGACTGGGGCCAATGGTGAACTGGCGTTCGCTGCGATGGCAGTGGCGCTGACCACGTTCTGTCATGGCCCAGCGCCCTTGGCCTTTGCTGTAGATGGCCACGTTCAGAGCGCAATGATTTTCCGGGCTGGCTTGGCCGCTGCACCTCGCCCACGCGTAATAAGGCGAGAACACACTGCCAACAAAGGCAATCAGGGTGATGCCGTGCTGACCGTCGTCACTCATGGCGTCGACATACCACCAAAGGTAGCCCCCACCGGGTACTTGCTGGTCGAAGCGAGGCTCGCCATCACGGCCTCGGCCGCCCGCTGCCCGGACAGGGCCGCCATCGGCACACCCGGCCCAGGATGTGCGCTGCCCCCTGCCAGAAACAGGCCCTGCAGGGGTGTGGTGGAGCCAGGTCTGCTGAAGATGCTGGTCCAGCCGTGTGTGGCCTGCCCGTACAGGGCTCCCGCGCTGGCCGGAAAACGTCGATGAAAGTCCTGAGGATGGGTGCGCAGGCTGTTGGCCGCTGTGGCTTGCAGGTGCAGGCCCAATTGAGACAGGTGCTGAAAGGTTGTCGTTTGGCATTGTTCTAAAGCCTCCTCGGTGATCGCATTGCCATCACCACTAGCGGGTGCGTTGACCAAACAAAAAATGCGTTCGTGCTGGCCGGGCAAAAGGTCTGCAGGTCGGTCTTGTGCGCAGACATAAACCGTAGGTTGCTGAGGCAGGCGCTGGCGCTCAAAAATATCGTCAAACTCGCTGGCGTAGGTGCTTTGAAAAAACACGTTGTGCCGGTCCAGCACCACACCTTGGGTGGGGGTATGCAAAGACCAGGTCAGGGCCGACAAAGATCTGGGTGGGGCAGTTTGGGGCACGGCGCTTCGAGCCTCCTCGCCCAACAGGCCTTGGCGCAATGCATTGGCATCGCCATTGAAGATGACGCGGTCTGCTGGCAAAAATTCACCCGACTGCAAATGCACACCGCACACACGGCCATGACGCTTTTCGATGCGCTGGCAGGTGCTTTGGTAGCGGAAAACCGCCCCATGCCGACGGGCCACACGGGCCAGCGATTGGGCCATGCCCACCATGCCGCCTTCGACCGACCAAACCCCGTCCATCTCGACTTGCGCGATCAGCATCAGGGTGGCCGGGGACTGCCATGGCGAGGAGCCGCAATAGGTTGCATAGCGGGCAAAAAGCTGACGCAAACGCGGGTCGGTGAATTGGTGCCCCAATTGCTGCCACAGGCTGCGCATAGGGCCCAGTTGGGCCAACACACCCAAACCTTTAAAACCCAGGTCGCCCATAAAACCGCCCATGTTTGGACGCTGGGCCCGGATCATGGGGCCTTCGAGCGTGGCATACAGTTGGCGGGTGGTTTTGCAAAAATCACGGAAACGGCGGGCCTCGTCACCGCCAGACCAAGTGGCAATGGCCGCTTCGCTTTCTTGGGGGTTGGCCGACAAATCCAGTTGACTGCCATCGGGCCAAAAGTGCCTGGCCAGCACTTGCAGCGGTGTGATGCGCATCTCGGCCTCGACAGTGGTGCCCACGCTGCGCAGCAAGGCATCAAACACCCAGCGCATGGTGAACACGGTCGGGCCGCTGTCAATCTGCACGCCGTTCACCTCGCGGCTGTGCACCTTGCCACCAGGTGCGTTGGATGATTCGACCACGGTCACATCCAAGCCACGGTGCGCCAGTGCTATGGCACTGCTCAAACCGCCCATACCAGCGCCGATGATGACGACTTTGTGCTCAGACATGGCTGGGCTCTCGGGTCAGGACATCCGAGGCCGACTGAACGGCAGGTTCAACACTGTTCGGGCTGAACAAAGGTGTTTTTAAATTGTAGGCTTGGCCCTGCCAAACCCCGGCCATCTGCAAGACCTGCATGCGCACAAACAGGGACTCTGAAAAAAATTGGTGCTTGTAGGCTGCAGCACTGGCCACTTGGTGCGCCCCTTGGTGCGCGTAATCCAGCATGGCAGCCGTGTCACGCCACAAGCTGAATGTGCACTGCCTGACCAAAGGAGCCTCGCCCAAACCCATGGCCAACAAACACCCCGGTGCATGGCCCAGGTCGGCCTGCGCTGCTGGGGCATAACGCCAAAAAGCCATGGCCTTGGTGGGCACAATGCTGGCGCGCGTCAGCACCGCAAAGGGTGCCTTGGCCTGTGCTTGCTGATCCCGATGCTCACCCAAAGCTTCGGCGCTGCTGGCTTGCCAAGCTTGCTTGTCCCATTGTCCGCGGGCAGACTGCACCTTCAACACACCTGACCAGCACTCTCGGGCACGGCTTTGGTAGGCTTGGACAAAGGGGCTGTCGAGAAAGCGCAAGGCCAGATCCAGATGGCTGAAGGTGCCAATCAGACCTTGGTGTGTGGCACTGGGCCGCAAGCTGAAACCACCGCCATGGCCACTGCCCATGACCTTGATCATGGTCAGGCCCGGCACATCTTTGTAAGGCGTGGCACCAGCCACCAGACGCAGCCAGCCCCAGCCCTGATGCTTTCGACAAAAGTCGGCCAGCAACACCACCACCACGCCTGACAGCGGGTCATGAAGAGAAGTGGTGGGGTCCATGACAGCTGTCCAGTTTTGTGACGGTGATGCGTACGACTACTTGGCCGCTACTTTGGACGCAAGCAAAGCAGGTTTGAGCAACTCGGGGAAGTCTTTGGCCATGGGCGCACCATTCAAAGGCTTGTAAGCACCTTGGTGGCAAGTTGCGCAGTTGAGCTTGGCCACGTCGCCCAGAGGACCTTTGCGATGCGCAGGGAACACTTCGGTCAAAGGCTCCATGTAGGTCAGGTTCAGGTCTCGCGCCATGCGGATGCCATGCCAAGCGGTCGTGCGTTGTGGGGGGCTGATTTCCCAGTTTTGGAACGACTGTGTGTTGTGGCAATAGGTGCAATTGACACCCAGTGAGGTTGACATGTGGGTCATCAAGCCATAGGTCCATTCGGCCTGCTTGATCGACTGGCGGTTGCCCGATGGCAGCGCAGTCGGACCATTCAGACGGATGTTTTCGTTGCCCAGCAAAAACGGTGTGAACGGATCGTTGGGCAAAGAGGACAAATTGACCACAGGAGAGGGCTCATTTTGGCCCGCCTTGTCACCCATGAAGTTAGAACCATAAGGCTGATGGTCCGCTTTGAACCAGATGGCGTTGGGCACAGGCTCACCACGGTGGCAGGTGTAGCAGGTCACACCGGTCTGGGCGACGTGCGGTTGCCAATCCGAGTTGATGTGCTGCGTCATCTCGACCATGCGCCGTGCGACCACTTTGGTGTACTTGCTGTCGTCTTCAAAGTTGGGCAAGGCGTGGCAGTAGGCGCAGCCCTCCTTGGGGGCGACCCAGTTGGTCATGGAGACCATCAGGCGGTTGAACTCCCCCACGCTCAAGTTGCCCAGCACCTTGACGTTTTTGTAAGCCTGCGAAGCTTTGGGGCCTTCAGATCCAGGTGATGGGATGACCGCTGGCGGTTGGTTGAGATCGGTTTTGACCTCGAGCAAGCGGGCGTTGTAGACCTGCGCCATGCCGGTGCCCCGGTAGCCGCTTTGTACGGTTTCGGGGATCGGGCGCTCACAGCCTGCCAACACCAATCCCGCCAGTGTCAGTCCCAAAGCTTTGACCATGCGGCCGGTCCAGCCTGATGTGTAAGACGTATTCATGTTCATGGCTTAGCTCCAGTGCTCAGCGCAGGGTCAACCATCCCTGGGAAAATTTCGGGGTAAGGTGGTGCCACACCATGCTTGATGGCCCACAGGTACCAGTTGTCCACCACCGTGCCGGTGAGCAAGATGCCGATGCCGCCGGTGATGGGGCACAGGACCGCGAACCACCAGGCCCAGCGGTGAATCGATTCCATGGTGGCGTTGAAACCCATGGTCCAGCGCCAGAACAAGGCGGCGCGTTCAGAGGCCGTGCCCCGGTCGGTGATCTGTTCGATCTCGCGCTCACCGCCGTAACGTGTCACAGCCAAAATGGTGGCACCGTGCATGGCAAACAGCAGGGCCGATCCATAAAGGAACACGATGGACAGCGCGTGGAACGGGTTGTAAAACAGGTTGCCATAGCGCAGCGAGAAGGCTGCCGTCCAGTCGAGGTGGGAGAAGATGCCGTAGGGCACAGCCTCACCCCATGAACCCATCAAGATGGGGCGGAACAAGCCCAACACCAGGAACAACCAGATGGCCGCGGCAAACGCCCAAGCGATGTGCAGGCCCATGCCCAACTCGACGGCGCGTCGGTAAGTGCGGGCCCACCAGAACATGATGGATGCGGTGAGGAACAAGCCCACGATCAGGAACCAACCGCCTTGGTTGAGCGGCGGCATGCTCAAGCCGTAGCTTGGCGCTGGCGGCTCCAACGACAGCCAGAACAACTGGCGCACGAACTGGATTGGGTCATAGTTGACCGAAGCCAGCATGTTCATGCCAATCAGGGTGAAGGCGATCATCCCGCACACGAGAGACGCCAGGCCCAAGCCCCCCAGGTAAATCGGACCCAGCTGGGCATTGCCCAACTTGCCGATCCAGTAATTGATCAGGGGTTGCCCGGTGCGTGGGCTGTTGCCGTGTCCAAGTGCAACCCCATGGTGCACCGGACCCACGGCTTGTACCGTGGTGAACAGGTTTTGATAGTCGGCCATTCGCTGTACTCCTCTATTCTTTGTGTTCGGACTGTGTTTGTTTAATCCGACTCAGACGGGCCACTGGGACCAAATCGGCATGTTCAGCCACCAGCTCCACCACTCGGGCCAGCCACGGCTCCAGAAGGGACCGCTGAGCACGATGCACAGTGCGCTGAACAAGACAGCTGCCAGCGCCAGGAACAGGCCGACGCGGTGGATGCCCAATGTGCCCACCGAGTAACCGATGAAATCCCGGAAGAATGTGTCCTCATGCTCTGGGGTTTTGACCGTTTGCCCAGGCTGCGGGTTGGTAGAAGAAAGCACCAGACCACCGTGCAGCGACAAGGCGAACACACTGGCAAAGAAAAAACTCACGGCGATCATGTGCGCCGGGTTGTAATGAAAGTGCAGGTACTGGTAGCCCACGTTCGAAACCCAGTCCAGGTGGCTGAAGATGCCATAAGGAAAGCCGTGGCCCCAAGCGCCCATGAGCACGGGGCGAATCACCACCAAGGTGAAATACGCCGAGATGGCCACCCCGAAGGCCACGGGCACATGAAAGCCCATGCCCAGTTTGCGGCAGATTTCAACCTCGCGCATCATCCACGAGCCAAAAGCGCCCAATGCGCAGACCGTGATGAGCTGCCACAGGCCGCCTTCCATCAAGGGTGCGAAGCGCAGGCCGTAAGACAAATCAGGCGGTGCGATGCTGATTTGCCAGATGTTCCAGGTCGGTCCTTGTGATGCACCCCACAAAATGAGGGCCGTGCCCAGGAACGAAAAAAACAATGTTGTGACGCCGAAGAAACCGACGTAAAACGGTCCGACCCAAAAGTCGAACAAATCACCACCCAGCAGGGTACCACCGCGAACACGGTACTTTTTCTCAAAACTTAGCATGGCCATGGTAGGGTCCTCCTGCCTTTAGTGGATGAACAGGTGCTGCATTGAATTGAATTCATTGACAGCACCTGGACGGCAAGTCCTGAATCAGGACTTGGGCGCAGCGAGCGAAGCCACCGAAGCGGGCAGCGGCGAGTTTTGCGCCGATGCTGCTACGGGTTTTTTCGCGCCGTCGAGCCAGTTGAATTTGTTGGTGCTGAGCAAGATGAGGTGAATCATCGCGGCCAGGCCAAACAAGAAAATACCCTGCAGCACCATGGCACGCAAAGGGTCGTACAGTCGCCAAATTCTCCACATGGTGAATCTCCTAAATGATGTGGGACATGAAGGTGTACACCGCAGCTTTCACACCCTGACTCATGCTCTTGGCATCTTCAGCACCAGGCAGCAGATCCCGCCAGTGAACGCCGACCAGCTTGGCCAGAACGACGAGCACGAACAGACATCCGAATCCGATGAGGAAGATGGACCAATACGCTGGGGACTCATCCGCACGCGAATGGGCCTCGTTGAGGTGGGTTGTGTTTTGCATGACAGTGACTCCGTCAATCTATGGTTGAAAAAACAGGCTCTGAATCAGAACCAGGGACGCCACGCCCAGACCAGGATGTGGGCCAGAACAGCTACAGCTGTAAAGCCCACGGTGCCTTGCATCCAGTAATGGTGGAACTCCTGGGCTTCCTCATCGGTGAGTCCGGAAATTGATGTCTTGGTGGACATGTTTTGCTCCTTTTAAAGAGGCCTTGCGACCCGGGTTGC
>JAIXOX010000076.1 GCA_027486555.1 Comamonadaceae bacterium | reverse complement strand
TTGATGGTGTGCTGTCCCCTGTCTACCCAAATCAAAGGTTACCCCTTTGAAGTCCAGACCTTGATCGACGGTAAACCGGGTGTTGTGCTGTCCGACCAGGTCAAATCATTGGACTGGCGCGTTCGCCAAGCCAAAAAGAAAGGCGCGGTGCCTGAAGAAGTGCTTCAGGATGTTCGCGCCAAGATCAAGGCGCTGCTGCAGATTCAGTGATTTGATATGTCGCCTCTCGATACCTGAATCTGTGCCGCTTGTCACACATCACTGCTTGATGCGAACTCAATTCGCATTTAGAGATAGAGGTACGGTGCTTACGGGGAAACCGTATCTGTTCGCGCCTAATTACTTTTCTTTACCCTGGCGGGTATGAAAGTGCACATGTGCAGTTGTTAAAAAAGCATTTGCACTTTCTTCACCACGAGGAGTCAAGGTATCGTAGTTGACTGTGACAATGATGTCATCTTGGCGCAAGTCCGTTTCTTTAACTTTTTGGTATACATCGACCGGTAAATTCACGGTTATCTGAATCCGATTTTGTAGACCCGCACTCTTTGAAAAATCAATCCAGATAGCACCGCAAGGATTGTCTTTTTTCCATTGGGGTGTGTCTTGGGCCGAAAGTATCATTTCCCTGTCTTCAAACGTAACCGTTGCATCAGAATTGCTCATTTCAATTACTTCTGAATCAAGCCATATTTTTGAACCAGTCTCAGCATGTCCAAAACAATGACATCGCCATGCCGCTTTAGCCGATGAAGTGACCTCCGCATACAAATTACGGCTTCGCAGTGTGACTGTCATTTTTCCCATGTCAACTTCTCCGTTTCGAACGATTTGGTGAATTTCAAAATTTCGCCGATTGCAGTTGTGTATGGAATGTTAAGTCGTATCAAGTCTGCTGCAGCCATGACGATTAATGCCTGCGGTTCTGCCGGGGAAACAGATACAAAACTAGTTGGGTCTCTATCGGCGTGTTTCATGCCGTTATATGAACCAACAACAAGGTTATGCACATCGCTTGTTCTGTAACCCAGTGATGCGCTAACCATATCGATGGTCGAGCCGACACCTCGCGCGTCACATAAGTCACGAAAGACTTGCTGTGCTGCACCCGCCAATATGGTAGATGAAATCCAATCAGCATTCTGATAGCACTGTGTAGCCTTGAGCAATGCAGCTACAGCCACTTCAGATTTTGAATGCATTTTCATATTGACACTACATGAGTTTTCTGCCCCAGCTAACAAACTGCTTCATACATTTAGACCCTCAGTTTTTAACGTCCGATTCTTGTCCGTAAACATAGGTTTCCACCGAAAATTGCATGAAATCCACAAGCCAAAAGTTAAACGCTCAGCCTAACTTCTTCATCAACAAAGCATTCACCTGGGCAGGATTCGCCTTCCCCTTACTGGCTTTCATGATGGGGCCGACCAGTCCGTTCAGGGCCTTGGCGTTGCCCGCCTTGAACTCTTCCACGTTCTTGGGGTTGGCGGCCAGCACGTCGTCGATGATCTTTTCCAGCTCGCCGGTGTCGTTCATCTGCTTGAGGCCTTTGGCTTCGATGAGGGCGTCGACTTCGCCCTCGCCGCTCCCGGAGGGGCCTTCTTTATTCCACAGACCTTCAAACACCTGACGCGCAGCGTTGTTGCTGATGGTGTTGTCGCTGATGCGGCCGATCAGGGCGGCCAGTTGCGCGGCGCTCACCGGCGCTTGCTCGATGGCCATTTCGCTGGCGTTCAGGCGGCGTGAGACTTCGCCCATGATCCAGTTGCTGGCCAGTTTGGCTTGGCCGCAGGCTTTGGCCGTGGCTTCAAAGTAGGCGGCGACCGCTTTGCTTTGCGTCAGTTGCGTGGCGTCGTATTCCGGTAGGGCGTAATCGCGCACAAAGCGCTCGGCCATCACGCGGGGCAGCTCGGCCATCTCGCCTTTCACGCGCTCCACCCAGTCGCGGCCAATCACCAGAGGGGGCAGGTCCGGGTCGGGGAAGTAGCGGTAGTCGGCGGCGTCTTCCTTGGTGCGCATGGCGCGGGTTTCGCCCGTGTCGGGGTCAAACAGCACGGTGGCTTGTTGGATGGCGTGGCCGTCTTCAATCTGGTCGATCTGCCAGCGCACTTCGTAGTCGATGGCTTGCTGCATGAACTTGAAGCTGTTCAGGTTCTTGATTTCGCGGCGGGTGCCAAGTTCAGCGCCGGGCTTGCGCACCGATACGTTGGCATCGCAACGGAAAGAGCCTTCTTGCATGTTGCCGTCGCAAATGCCGATCCAGGTCACGATTTTGTGAAGCTCTTTGGCGTAGGCCACGGCCTCTTCGCTGCTGCGCATGTCGGGCTGGGTCACGATTTCCAGCAGTGGCGTGCCTGCGCGGTTCAGGTCAATGCCACTTTGACCAATGAAGTCTTCGTGCAGCGATTTGCCCGCGTCTTCTTCGAGGTGGGCGCGCTCCAAGCGCACGGTTTTGCGCACGGTTTCTTTGCCCACTTCCAGAAAGAACGACACCTCACCGCCTTGCACCACCGGGATTTCGAACTGGCTGATCTGGTAGCCCTTGGGCAGGTCGGGGTAGAAGTAGTTTTTGCGCGCAAAAATGCTGCGCTCGGCGATGTGCGCGTTGATGGCCAGACCGAATTCGATGGCGCGTTCAACAGCGCCCATGTTCATCACCGGCAGTGTGCCGGGCAGGGCCATGTCCACCGCGCAGGCTTGTGTGTTGGGCTCGGCACCAAACGCCACCGAGGCGCGGCTGAAAATCTTGCTTTGGGTCGAGAGTTGGGCGTGTGTTTCGAAGCCGATGACGACTTCGTAGCCTTGGACGAGTTTGCTCATGGTGTTCAGACTCCTGCCGGTTTTTGCAGGTGGAAATCGGTCGCTTGTTGCAGGCGGTGTGCGGCGTTGAGCAACTGGGCTTCCTTGAAGTAGTTGCCGATCAGCTGCAGGCCTACGGGCATATTGCCCGCGCCAAAGCCTGCAGGCACGCTCATGCCAGGCAAACCGGCCAGCGAGGCAGGCAGCGTGAAGATGTCGGCCAGGTAGTCGGCCACCGGGTCGCCCGCGTTTTCGCCAAACTTCCAGGCCACTGAAGGGGCCACGGGGCCCGCGATGACGTCGCATTCTTTGAACGCGTTCTGAAAGTCGTCGGCGATCATGCGGCGGATTTTTTGGGCTTGCAGGTAGTAGGCGTCGTAATACCCATGCGAGAGCACATAAGCGCCCGTCATGATCCGGCGCTTGACCTCGTTGCCAAAGCCTTCGGCACGGGTCTTTTTGTACATGTCGACCAGGTCGGTGTAGTCCTTGGCGCGGTGACCGAACTTCACGCCGTCAAAGCGGCTGAGGTTGGAGCTGGCTTCGGCCGGGGCAATGATGTAGTAAACCGGAATGGACAACTCGGTGCGCGGCAGGCTGATGGACACGAGTTTGGCACCCAGCTTTTCGTACTCGCGCAAAGCGCCGTCCACGGCTGCGCGCACATCGGCGTGCAGGCCTTCACCAAAGAACTCTTTGGGAATGCCAATGCGCAGGCCTTCAATCGAGTTGTTCAGCGATGCGCTGAAGTCTTCGCTGGGCATGTCCAACGAGGTGGAGTCGCGGTCCAAATCCGCGCCGCACATGGCGCTCAGCAAGAGCGCGCAGTCCTCGGCGCTGCGGGCCATGGGGCCAGCTTGGTCCAGACTCGAAGCGTAGGCGATCAGCCCAAAGCGTGATGCGCGGCCATAGGTGGGTTTGATACCGGTGATGCCGCAAAAGCTGGCCGGCTGGCGGATCGAGCCACCGGTATCGGTGCCGGTGGCAGCGGGGGCCAGGCCTGCGGCCACGGCAGCGGCGCTACCGCCCGATGAGCCGCCGGGCACGCGGGCCGTGTCCCAGGGGTTTTGCACCGGACCGTAGGCCGAGTTTTCGTTGGCCGAGCCCATGGCGAATTCGTCGCAGTTGAGCTTGCCCAAGGTGACCATGCCCGCCGTGCGAAGGCGTTGCACCACCGTTGCGTCAAAGGGCGAGCGGTAGCCGCTCAGGATTTTGGAGCCTGCGGTGGTCGCAAAGTCTTGCGTGACGAACACGTCTTTGTGCGCCACCGGTACGCCTTCCAGTGGTCCTGCGGTGCCGTCGGTCAATTTGGCGTCCGAGGCGCGGGCCTGGGCCAGTGTCACTTCGCTGTCGATGTCCAAAAACGCGTTGTGCGGGTTGCCGCCCATGCGGGCCAAAAAGCGCGTGGCGACTTCGACGGCGCTGACTTCTTTGGTTTGCAAAAGGTTGGCCAGCGCTTTCACGCTGAGGTTGTGCAGATCACTCATGGCTTACTCGATGACTTTGGGAACCAAGAACAGGCCGCGCTCGACGGCCGGGGCGCTTTGCTGGTTCAAATCGCGTTGATTGGGCTCGCTGGCCACATCGGGGCGCAGGCGCAGCGTGATGTCCTGGATGGCCGCCACGGGGTGGGCCATGGGGGTGATGCCAGTGGTGTCGACCGCTTGCATGGCTTGGACGATGCCAAAAAAACCATTGATTTGAGTGAGCATGCGCTCGCTTTCGTCGGGCTTGAGCTCCAGCCGGGCGAGGTTTGCAATGCGGGCAATATCCTTTGGGGTCAGCGACATGGTTTGAATGGGAAGTAAAAGGTCGTTTTTTCCAGGTTTCGCGTGGCCTGGTGGCGTACGAGTGACCGGGGGATCGGTTATTATCCTGTGTTTGCTGCAGAGACAAGTACCATCTTGACACCTGTCTGCACGCAAACCCAGATTTGATTGTTGTGCACACCCACCCTGAATCCCCAAGCGGAGGGGTTGTAGCACCTAAGGATTTCCGAATGTTTTCTTCATTCCGCCGTTATTTTTCCAGCGACCTGGCCATTGACTTGGGCACTGCCAATACTTTGATTTTTGTGCGCGACAAAGGCATTGTGCTTGACGAGCCATCGGTTGTGGCCATTCGACACGAAGGTGGCCCTCAAGGCAAAAAGACTTTGCAGGCCGTTGGCCACGAGGCCAAAGCCATGCTGGGCAAAGTGCCAGGCAACATAGAAGCCATACGGCCCATGAAGGATGGCGTGATCGCCGACTTCACCGTGACCGAGCAGATGCTCAAGCAGTTCATCCGCATGGTTCACCCCCGTAGCACCTTCCGCCCCAGTCCCCGCATCATCATTTGTGTGCCTTGCGGTTCGACCCAAGTTGAGCGCCGTGCCATCCGTGAGTCGGCTTTGGGCGCAGGCGCTTCTGAGGTGTATTTGATCGAAGAACCCATGGCCGCAGCCATCGGCGCGGGCCTGCCCGTGTCTGAAGCGTCTGGCTCCATGGTGGTGGACATTGGTGGCGGCACCACCGAAGTCGGCGTGATCTCGCTGGGCGGCATGGTCTACAAAGGCAGCGTCCGGGTAGGCGGCGACAAGTTCGATGAAGCCATCATCAGCTACATTCGCCGCAACTACGGCATGCTGATCGGCGAGCCTACAGCCGAATCGATCAAGAAAAACATCGGCTCGGCCTTCCCCGGCAGCGAAGTCAAGGAAATGGAAGTCAAGGGCCGCAACCTGTCCGAAGGCGTGCCACGCAGCTTCACCATCAGCTCCAACGAAATCCTGGAAGCCCTGACCGATCCGCTCAACCAGATCGTCTCGGCCGTCAAAACCGCGCTGGAGCAAACTCCACCCGAGTTGGGCGCCGACATTGCCGAGCGCGGCATGATGCTCACGGGTGGCGGTGCCTTGTTGCGCGACCTGGACCGCTTGCTGGCCGAAGAAACCGGTTTGCCTGTGCTTGTGGCCGAAGACCCTCTGACCTGCGTGGCCCGTGGGTGCGGCATGGCGCTGGAGCGAATGGACCAGCTGGGCAGCATTTTCACCAGCGAGTAAAGCCTTGCAGGTCAACGCTTGGGCGTGGACACTCAGACCCTTGACCCACAACATCCGGTGCAACTGAACCATGGCTCTGGATACGATTGAGCGCAGCTCCCCGCCGATTTTTCGGCGAGGTCTTTCTTCGACCTCCAAGATGCTACTTTTGGGTTTGTTGTCTATTTTGTTGATGGCGGCCGATCACCGATTGCAAATTTCACAACCCATCCGTTCAGGGGTTGCTTTTGTGTTGTCCCCTTTGCAGTGGTTGTCATTGCAGCCCGGACACGCTTTTCAAGCCATTGGGCAATATTTTGGCAACCTTGAGCAGGCTCAAGATGTTGCTCAAAGTTACCAAAGCCGTACGATTGCTCAGGCCCAGCGCTTGCAGCAGGTGGAGCAATTGAGCCAGGAAAATGCCCATTTGCGGCAGTTGCTGGATTTGCGTGTGCAGATTGCGGGTTCCTCCAAAGCGGTGCAGGTCCTGTACGACACGGCCGATCCTTATACCCGTAGAGTGGTTGTCGATCGTGGGCAGCTGGCCGGCATTGTTCACGGTTCAGCTGTGATTGATACGACCGGCGTGGTGGGTCAGGTCACACGCGTTTACCCCTTGGTGAGCGAGGTGACCTTGCTGACCGACCGAGATCAAAGCATCCCGGTCATGAACGCTCGCACGGGAAGCCGCCATGTGGCCAATGGAGACCCCTACACCTTGGGTGGATCTTTGGACCTGAAGTTTGTTCCGGCCGGGGCAGACGTGCAAAAAGGTGATTTGTTGACCACCAGTGGCATTGACGGTGTCTATCCGGCGGGTCTGCATGTGGGGCGCATCGCACGCATCGACCGCCGCGTCGATTCATCTTTTGCACGGGTCCATGCCGAGCCCATGGCCACTGAGCGGGGCCGGCACTTGTTGGTGTTGTTGCCGGTCAAGGACTGGCCAGCACCGCCCTCCGAGACGGGCAAGGTCTCCAACGCCAAGATCAAACCGTCCGGTTCCTCCCCGGCAGGAGTCAAACCATGATCATGCCCGCTGGTCGGCCGCTGTTGCTGCCTGCCAACCCCAGGTTCATCGGCATCACCTTGATGTTGGCCTTGCTGGTGCACATGCTGCTGGGTTTGTTGGGCTGGTATTGGTTGCCGGATGTGTTGGCCATTGTGGTGGTCTTCTGGACGGTCCATCAACCACGGCGGGTCGGTTTGGTGTTGGCCTTTTTGCTTGGCCTGGCCCTGGATGTGCACGAGTCGGCCTTGTTAGGACAGAACGCCTTGTCTTATGTGGTGTTGTCGGGACTTGCCAACATTGCCCAACGCCGTTTGCTCTGGTTTCCGTTGAGAGAGCAAGCGCTTCAAATTTTGCCGCTGTTTGTGTTGGCCGCCTTCGTGGAGTGGTTGACGCGACTCATTGCGCAGGATGCATGGCCTGTTTGGACCCAAGTGCTGGGTCCTTTGCTCCAGGCGGCATCTTGGCCTTTGGTGGGCGCTTTGTTGTTGGCCCCACAAAGGCGTGCTTTTGATCGCGACGATATTCGGCCACTTTGACCATGCCTTTACAGCTGCCCTCACTTGCGGAATTGCGCGACACGCGTGTTGAGATCCAGCGTTTCCAGTACCGGGTGGCCGTGGTGCAATGGTTGGTTTTGTTTTGTTTTGCCCTGCTGGTCTCGCGCTTGATTTATTTGCAAGTGGTTCGGCACGAGGATTTGCTCGAACAAGCCGAAAACAACCGCACGGCCATCTTGCCCACAGTGCCGCCTCGCGGCACCATCCTCGATCGCAATGGGGTGGTTCTGGCCAGCAATTACTCGGCTTATACCTTGGAGATCACACCCTCCAAGGTCAACGATCTGGAGGTCACCATCAACGAACTGGCGGAGTTGGTGGACATTCAGACCAAAGACCGCCGTCGCTTCAAACGTTTGCGCGAAGAGTCCAAGAGTTTCGATTCTTTGCCCATTCGCAACCGTTTGACGGACGAAGAGGTGGCCCGCTTCAGTGCCCAGAGGTACCGGTTTCCGGGTGTTGAAATCAAGGCCCGCTTGTTCAGGCAATACCCTTATGGTGAACTCGCCAGCCATGTGATCGGCTACATCGGGCGCATTAACCAACGGGAAAAAGAACGGCTGGAGGAAGACGAAGATTCTGCCAATTACAGGGGAACTGAATACATTGGCAAGTTGGGGGTTGAACAGCGCTACGAACGTGAGTTGCACGGCATTACCGGGGTCAACCAGGTAGAAACCTCGGCCGGTGGACGCGCTACGCGCAGTTTGTCCAGTCGCCCCGCCATTCCTGGGCAAAACGTGGTGCTGTCCATCGACATCCAGTTGCAAAAGATGGTGGAGGATCTTTTTGGCAGTCGGCGTGGTGCTTTGGTGGCGTTGGACCCGAATACAGGGGAAGTACTGGCTTTTGTCAGCAAGCCCACTTTCGACCCCAATTTGTTTGTCGATGGCATTGATGTCGAGAACTGGCAAATGCTCAACGGTTCGATTGACAAGCCTTTGCTCAACCGTGCTTTGCGGGGCACTTACCCACCAGGGTCAACGTACAAACCGTTCATGGCCATGGCGGCCCTGTCCACGGGTAAACGCAGCGCCAGCACCATCATCAACGACGCTGGCTCATGGACTTATGGTGGTCACACTTTCCGCAGCCATGGTGACCTGGGTCTGGGACCGGTGGACATGGTGAAGTCCATCGTTTTGTCGAGCAATGTCTATTATTACTCGCTGGCCAATGATATGGGGGTGGATGTCATCCATGACTTCATGAAACCCTTGGGCTTTGGTCAAATCACGGGCATTGACTTGCCCGGTGAGGTGCGGGGCGTTTTGCCCAGTACCGAATGGAAGCGCAATTACTACAAGCGGCCAGAGCAGAAAAAATGGTTTGGTGGTGAAACCATTTCCTTGGGCATTGGTCAGGGCTACAACACCTTCACCATGTTGCAGCTGGCCTCGGCAACGGCCACTTTGGCCAGCGGGGGTCAGCAGTACAAACCGCGCGTGGTCTCTGCCACACAAGACGCCTTGACCCATGCACAATCGGCCGTCCAAGCCTCCAACTCGGTGAATTTGGGCTTCAAGCCCGAGCACATGGAAGTCGTGCGCAATGGTCTGGTGGGGGTGGTGACTTCGGGCACTTCTGCCCGGGTGTTTGCGGGCGCAGGCTACACCAGTGCCGGCAAAACCGGCACGGCCCAGGCGGTGACGATTGGACAAAAAGACAAGTACAACGCCGCCAAGATGTCTGAATACCAGCGTGACCATGCGCTGTACATGGCCTATGCGCCGGCAGAGTCACCCAAAATTGCGGTGGCCGTGGTCGTTGAAAATGCGGGTTTTGGAGCGGCATCGGCAGCGCCCATTGCCCGAAGGGTGTTTGATTACTGGTTGCTGGGCCAATACCCCAGCGAAGAAGACATGGCCGCCACGCAAAAAGGTCAGACCGCCGGGCCAGTGGGCACGCCACGGTCCAAAAAGGACGTGCCGCTGATCAATTCGAAAAACAAACTGGTCGAGGAATGAGGCCTTGCGGCTCAGGCGTGGGGCCAGCTCAGCGCCAGTGATTTGAGGCCCCGGATCAACATCTCGACCGAGATGGACACCAGAATCAAGCCCATCAGCCGCTCAAATGCGCTGACCACCCGTTCGCCCACCACCTGCTGCAGCCGCTCAGCCATGAGCAGCACCACTGCACAGACCACCATGGTCACCGTGAGCGCTCCGATCCACTCCAGCCGTCGCTCTGGGGCTTGGCTGACCAACAACAAAACCGTGGCCATGGCCGATGGGCCGGCCAAAGCCGGTATGGCCAAAGGCACGATCAGGGGTTCAACATCGGGGATGGGCGAGTCCTGGGCTGGCGGCGGAAAGACCATGCGCAGCGCAATCAGAAACAGCACCACCGCACCGCCAATTTGCAAAGACACATCGGACAAGCTCATGGCCTTCAGAAAGCTTTGACCGACAAACATGAAGGTCAGCAACAATCCAAAGGCAATCAGTACTTCACGCAGGATGACGCGGGCGCGGCGCTCGGCGGGCACAGCGCGCAGGCTGTTGACAAAAATCGGGATGTTGCCCAGGGGATCTGTGATCAACAGCAGCAAGATGGTGGCCGAAGCAAAAGTGTGCTCCATGGTTGTCAGCTCACATCAACCGTGTCCAGCGATGCACCCTCTACCCAGGCGTCGGAGGACCAAGCCTCTTTGCAACAGGGGGTGTCGCCATCAAAGCGGCGGGCCTCGTTGAGATCGGTGATAAAGAAAACAAAATGAAACAGGCTGTGCATGCACGAAAGCATAGCAGCCTGGCGGGCCAGGCCTCGGTGCCAAGTGCAGCGGGGTGAGCTGTCACGCAACAAGCCTGCGCTGACCTGATTGGGCCAGTGTTCAGGCCTGTGACGGGTCTGCGGCCATGGCGTCAAATTTTTTGAAGTACTGCTTGGCCAAGGCGACCAACTGGGCGTCCGAGGGGTGATCGGAGGCGATGCTGTCCACAATGAGGTCCGTCGTGGATTTTTGATGCGCCGCGCACCACCCGCGAAACGTGTTGCGGGCCAGACCCGGGCCGGTCAAAAGGACCTCGTGGCTGCCTTGCAGCGCTTGGGCCACCTCGGCATAAAAGGCGGCGGCGTCGTCAGCCTTGCCTTGGTGCTTGTGGTGGCTGCGGGATTGGATGCGTAGTGCCTCAACATGATCAGGATCGAACATCAGCACATGGGCTTCCTTGTGATCGATCCAGACCACGGCGTGAAAAGTACTCATGGGGGTTCCTTTATTAAAAATCAACGGTGTTTTTCAGCCAAAGACTGGCAGTCCATGCAGCGTTTGGCGGTGGGATAAGCGGTCAGCCGTTCAGGCGCAATGGTCACGCCGCAGTCGGTGCACTGGCCATAGGTGCCGGCTTCAAGGCGCACGAGTGCGGCTTCGATGTCAACAAGTTCAGCGGTTTCGTGCTCGTTCATGGCGAACTCGGTTTGGCGCTCGGTGCGAATTTGGGCGCGTGACTGGAAGCTGTTGTCGAAGTGGTCGGCCGCCATGTCGGCGCGCGACACCACACCTCCGCGTTCGTAGGCGATGCGTTCCAGCAGCTCGGTGCGGGTCCCGATCAGCTGGGCTTTGTAAACGTCTTGGGGGGAGGATGGTGTGCTCATGAAGTGATCATGAGCTTGGGAAACGAGGGCGATGTTGATGCAGGTCAGCTTTGCCGCTCAGGGCTTGGCTTCAGGCGGGCAGACCTGATCTGCATCAACAGGGGCGGTGTGCTCTTGGCTGAAATCAGGCTTTGGCTTTGGCCCGGGCCATCAGCAGTTCGGTGTTGGTCTTGCGGTCGGCATTGACTTGTTGCATGGTGGGGCGATCGTTCATGCGTTTGAGGTAGTCGCGCACCGGCAAGTCGGCCAGAAAATCGCGTCCGTACACAATTTTGGTGGCGGCCGACACCAAAGGCAAATGCACCACGGCGGCGCAGTCGGCCAGGGTCAGGCTGTCGCCCAGCATGAAGGGGCTGAACTGGGCCAGTTGGGCAAAAGCTGCCACATTCTTTTCGAGCTGCGCACCGGTTTTTTCTTTGGCACTGTCGCTGATCTGCCCACCAAAAAACGCTTGCGGATAAACGTTGCGCGCGACCAGTTCCAGGTGCAGCTCCAAAAACGTCACCAATTCGCGAACTTTGGCCGCAGCAAAGGGGTCGGCTGGCAGCAAGGGGTGTTGCGGGTACTGCTGCTCGATGTACTCCATGATCACCGCCGATTCGCACAACGTGCCTTGTTCGGTTTTGAGGTAGGGCACCTTGCCCAGCGGGCTGGCGTTGGCATCGGTCTGGCCGACCCAGGCCAGCTCTTCGTTGAAGGCCACGCCCTTTTCGAGCAAGGCGAATTTGACTTTGTTGTAGTAATTGCTGGCCGAAAAGCCACAGAGTGTCAGCATGGGAGGCTCCTGAAGGATTGATCAAAGAGCTGCAAGACTAACCGAGCACCCCCATGGGCGGGGTCGCAAACTTGACCCGGTTTTGAACGCTAGCCGGTGGCTGACCTCTGCGCGACTGAGCATGGCGCTTCTTCTTTTAAGATCGGCCGCTGATTTGTCCAAACCCCTTCAGGTAGCTCACCCATGACCGCACGCAACACCACCGTTCAAGCCGACGCCAATGCCCCTGCCGTGACGGCGCTTTTGGCCGAATTTGTGGCCCAGCACCCCTCCAAAGGCTGGAGCGACGAGGTCGAGCAGCAGGCCCACCGCACCTTTGCCAATTGGGCCGGTTGCGCTGTCGGCCCCAGCACCCATGAGACCGTGGAGGCGGCTCTGGCCGCTGTGCAAGAACTCGAACCTGCCCCCCAAGCCGCCTTGCTGGGCCGCAAGGAACGGGTGGACATGGCCAACGCCGCCTTGATCAATGGCATCAGCTCGCACACCTTTGACTTTGACGACACGCATCTCAAAACCATCATCCACCCTGCGGGACCGGTCGCTTCGGCGGCTTTGGCGTTGGGTGAGCATCTGGGCGCGACCGGACGTCAGGTGATCGACGCGCTGGTGCTGGGGGTGGAGGTGTCGTGCCGCGTGGGCAATGCGGTTTACCCTCACCATTACGACCGTGGCTGGCACATCACCGGCTCGACCGGCATGCTGGGCAGTGCCGCGGCCTGCGCCCGGTTGCTGGGCCTGGACGCTGCGCGCACCCAAATGGCGCTGGGCATTGCCGCCTCGCAACCGGTGGGCTTGCGCGAACAATTTGGCACCATGACCAAACCCTTTCACCCGGGGGCGGCGGCCAAGGCGGGCCTGATGTCGGCCTTGATGGCCAGGCATGGCTTTACCTCGTCACGCCGGGCGCTGGAAGCACCGCGCGGTCTGATGCAGGTGTTTTCGGACAAAACCGATTGGGCTGAAATCACAGAAAATCTGGGCCAAACTTGGGAAATTGCGCTCAACACCTACAAGCCCTTTGCCTGCGGCATCGTGATCCACCCGGCCATTGACGCTTGCGTGCAGCTGCGCAACCAACATGCCTTGACCGCCGACCAGATTGCCCGCATCACCGTGCGCGCCCACCCCCTGGTGCAAGAGCTGACCGGCAAGAAGACCCCGCAAACCGGCCTGGAAAGCAAGTTCAGCGTTTTCCACTCGTGTGCTGTGGCCATCATGAAAGGCCAGGCGGGCGAGCATGAATACACCGATGACGTGGTCCGTTCGCCCGAAGTCATTGCCCTGCGCGACCGGGTTGAACTGGTCGTGGACCGCCAGATCCACGAAGCCTCGGTGGACGTGACCATCGAGACCACCGATGGCCGCAGCCTGCACATCTTCATCGAGCGGGCCATTGGCAGTCTGGAAAAACCCATGACCAACGAACTGCTCAAGGCCAAGTTTGTAGACCAAAGCGCGCCGATTCTGGGCGCAGTTCAGGCCGAACAAGCCTGGCTGGCGTGCATGGGACTGGCGGATCAGCCTGATTTGAAAACGGTGCTCAAAAGCTTGTCCCCCGTCTGAGCGGGGCTGCTCACGCCCTTTGTTCAAGCTGGTCGCAGACGGTTGCAAAAGGCCGCTTGTTGGCCATGTACCGCGAACGGGGGCTGACCTTGGTGGCACTTTGAACTCTTGAATTCATCAGCAGTTGATGTGGCGTCTTCCTGATGGAATCGACGCCATTTTTTTGCGATGCATTGGAGTTCCTTGGCCTGGCAAATCAGGAAAGGATGTCCACGAAAAAAAGTGACCGTCAGCGCTTGTCAGTCGCGCGTGAGACAAAAAACAGGGACATTTTTTGTTGCAAAGGTCAAATTTTTTTCAACCCGTAAATGAGATTTTGAAGGGTTTTCAACAAGGTTAAGAGTGAATCTTTGTCCTAAATTGGAGGATGTCAAGACCCGGTTACACGGGCTTTTCAAAAGGCGTCAACCGATCGATTTCAAAGATCAACAACAGGAGATGAACGTGAAAATGACCCGACTCAGTGCTGCATTGCTTGCAGCCACTTTGGCCACTGGGGCCTACGCCCAAGCTGGCAAAGACAACTTGAGCACCATGAAGCAGATGAAGGTCGCCACGACCGATCTGAACATCCCGGTGGTGCAGCAGACCGGCCGCAATGCCGATGCGATCCGCAACAACCTGAAAAAAATCAAGATGCCCGATGGCTTCAAGATTGAGTTGTTTGCCGTGGTGCCCGATGCCCGCCACATGGCAATTGCACCCTCCACCAACATGCTGTTTGTGGGCACCCGCAAAACCACAGTCTGGGCTGTGACGGACCGCAACAGCGATGGCATTGCCGACGAGGTGAAGTCCTTTGCGCCCTCGCTCAACTTCAAGGTGCCCAACGGCGTGTGCTGGACCAAGGACGGTTTCCTGGTCGTGGCTGAACACAACCGCGTGCTGAACTTCCCAGCCGCTGAATTCTTCTACGAAGGCCCGGACGTGGCGGTCATTGAGGTGGTGCCACAGGGCAAACTGATCCCGACCGAGCACGAGTCTTACAACCACGGTGCGCGCACCTGCCGCGTCGGTCCTGACGGCAAGTTGTACATCACGCTGGGTCAGCCTTTCAACGTGCAGCCTGCTGACAAGGTCGACGAGTTCAACCGCTTGGGCATTGGCGGCATCGTGCGCATGGACCCCTTCAGTGGCGGTGACCGCGAGGTCTTCAGCATTGGTGGCCGTAACTCGGTGGGCCAAGACTTCAACCCCAAAGACGGCACCCTGTGGTGGACCGACAACCAGACCGATGGTCTGGGCAACGACGTCCCACCTGGTGAGCTGAACCGCTCCACCAAAAAGGGTGAGCACTTTGGCTATCCTTACTGGAATGGCAAATTCAAGGTGGCGGGTTCCGCTGCTGCGCCTGACCTGAAAGACATGAAGCCACCAGCCAATGCCGTGTTCCCTCAGATCGAATTCCCAGCGCACCAAGCGCAATTGGGCATGACCTTCTACACCGGCAAACAGTTCCCTGCCAAGTACCGTGGTGGCATTTTTGTCGCTTCGCATGGTTCGTGGAACCGCAGCCCTGCCAGCGGTGCGCTCATCAACTTCGTTTCGCTCAAGGCTGACGGCACCGCCGACAAGTCCGAGGTGTTTGCCGAAGGCTGGTTGAGCCCTGAAACCGGCACCTACATCGGTCGCCCGGTGGATGTGGCTGTCATGAAAGACGGCTCCATGCTGATCTCTGACGATTTCGTCGGTGCGATTTACCGCGTGACCTACGGCAACTGATGCCGTGATGGCCAAAGGCACCCGCGTTTTGCGGGTGCCTTTTTTTCTAAGGATCCAACATGTTGAAGATGTTTTCAGCAAAAGCAAAAAGTTGCCAGATCGCCAGTTTGGCTTTGGCCATGAGCTCGGTTCTGGCCTTTCAAGCCCAGGCGGCAGACGCCAAAGCGGGGCAGGTCAAGGCCGGCATGTGCGTGACCTGTCACGGTGCCTTGGGTTTGTCGACCATGCCCAATGCGCCGCACTTGGCCGGTCAACCGGCCATCTACATCGAAGAGCAGCTCAAGCAATACCGCAGCGGCAAACGGGCCAATGAAGTCATGGCGGTGATGGCCAAGCCATTGACCGACAAGGAAATTGAAAATCTGGCGGCTTGGTACGCCTCCATTCCGATCGAAGTCGGTCAACCCCGTTGAGGCGCTGGACCCAACGTGCCCATGTCATGCATTCAATTGAGCGAAGTCTTGTCTGTCACAAGACAAAACAAAAGCCATGGCCTGAAGGGCCACCCAGCTGAGAGCACACGATTTCAAGACCTCTCAATGGCGACATTGAGCATCCACCCCACTGAACTCCCACGATCATGAATGCAGCACACATGAACTATCCATCCACCCGCCCAGCGCAACGGGCCTCTACTCCCCAGCTGGCCCCCGTGGCTTGGGCCATTGCACTGTTGTGCGCTGCTGGCGCTCAAGCGCAATCGGTCCCTGCATCTGCCGCGCTGGCGGATGCAGGGGCCTTGTCGCCCATGGTCGTGACCGCAGAGCGAAGCGCTGGCGGTTTGTGGCGTGGCGCAGGTTCGGTCGATATGGTCGAAGGCGATGAGCTGCGCGACGGACAAGCGCAGGTCAATCTGTCAGAAAGTTTGGGTCGTGTGCCCGGTTTGGTGATCCGCAATCGGCAAAACTATGCTCAGGACCTGCAAATTTCGGTGCGCGGCTACGGTGCCCGTGCCACCTTTGGCGTGCGCGGTGTGCGCCTGTTTGTGGACGGCATTCCGGCCAGTGCGCCCGATGGTTCTGGCCAGGCGGCCAATTTCCCCTTGGGCAGCGCTGACCGTGTCGAAGTGGTGCGTGGCCCGATGGCAGCGCTCTATGGCGCATCTTCGGGCGGTGCCTTGTTGCTCTACACCGAAGACGGGCAACAGCCGTCGCAGTGGCGCACGGGTGTGGTTGCAGGGTCAGATGGCTTGTGGCGCGCCTCTACCCAAGTCACAGGCCAGACGGGTACAGCGCAGGCTCCGGGATGGTCTTATGCGCTGGACTTGAGTGGCTTTGCCACCGATGGCATACGCCCTCAGTCCGCAGCGGACCGCAGCACAGCCAATATGAAACTTTCTCGCCCACACGAAGGTGGGCGCACCGTGCTGGTGTTCAACCGGCACAGCAGTTCAGCGCTGGACCCGCAAGGTTTGGACCGCGCAGCGTTTGATGCCAACCCGGATCAAACCAATTCGGGCGCGCTGGACTACAACACACGAAAAACAGTCTCGCAAACCCAATTGGGCTTGGCTTTCGAGCAAGCATTGGGCAGCGGTCACAAGCTGGAGCTGATGGCTTATGGCGGTCAACGCCAAGTGGTGCAGTTTCAATCCATCACGGCCGGGGCGCAGGCCGCACCAGGCAGTTCGGGGGCCGTGATTGATTTGGACCGTGACTACTGGGGTTGGAACGCCCGTTGGCGTCACGAGCAAGACTGGCAAGGTGGTCGTTTGTCCGTCAGCGCGGGTGTGGCGTCAGACCACCAAAGCGACAGCCGTAAAGGCTACGAAAACTTTATCGGTGATGTTGTGGGTGTGCAGGGCAAACTCCGTCGTGACGAGATCAACCGCGCCCAGACACTCGATCCCTATGTGCAAACCGAATGGCGCACGCAAGACCTGACGCTCATGGGCGGTGTGCGTCAGACCCGCACGGATTACAAATCCACCGACCTTTACATCGTGGGCAACAACAAAGACGACAGCGGAGCCAAGGACTTCAAAGCCACTTTGCCGGTGGTGGGTGCACGCTGGCAGTGGAGCCCCTCCGTGCAAGCTTTCGCCAGCATCGGCAAAGGCTATGAGATTCCCACGCTCAACGAAGTGGCTTACCGCAGTGGCGGAGTCTCGGGTTTCAACACCGAACTCAACGCTGCCCGCAGCACCAGCGCCGAGCTGGGCTTGCGCGGTCGCGTCGACAAGTTGCGCTGGAGTGCGACCGCATTTGACATCCGCACCGACGACGAGATCGTGGTTCAAAACAACACAGGCGGACGCACCACGTTCCAAAACGCTGGACGCACCTTGCGCCAAGGCTTGGAGTTGGCCGGTGAATGGCGCACGGGCCCTGTGACGTTGACATCGGCCTACACCTGGATGCGGGCCAACTACCAAGACAGCTTCACGACGTGCGTGGTGACCCTGTGCCCCAATGTGAACCAACCCGTGCAAGTGCCCGCAGGTAAGCTGATTCCAGGCCTGCCCAAGCATCAGCTTTTTGTTCAGACCGCTTGGGACACAGGCTGGGCTGGCAGCCGGGTGACGCTGGAGGCGCGCCATGCAGGGCGGGTCATGGTCAATGACCTGAACGACGATGCGGCCGCTTCCCACACCTTGTTCAACTTGGGCGTGCAGTTCAAGCAAGACCATGGAGACTGGACGCTGCGCGAGTTTGTCCGAGTGGACAACATCACCGATCAAAAACATGCGGGCTCGGTGATCGTCAACGATGGCAACAAACGCTTTTTCGAACCAGGTCCCGGGCGCAAGTTGCTTTTGGGCTTGGAGGCGCAGCGCAGGTTCTGAGTCATCTCCCTCACCAACTGTGAAAGGCCCCTTTTCAGGGGCCTTTTTTGTTGACCTTGACCTCTTGAGTGGCGAACGATTGGAGGGGGAATACCGGTGAAATCATCTGCCGCACCGCATTGGCGCAGAGTCACAGTTTTATGACATGGACGGTGAAAACGCTGAGCAAAAAGTTGATTCACAGCGGCGCAAAAATTTTTTTTTAAGTCCCGAAACTTTTGACGTGGCTGCTGCGACAACAGCGCAGCCGATTGTTATATGCCCACCGACCTGACGATCGGGCCTGATGACGTGAAGCAGGGTGACGTGGGCGGCGTGCCGTTTTACATCAGCAAATCGCAAAACGAACAGCTGTTTCTAGCCCACGCGCCACGGACGGTCAAACCCCAGTGTCATAATTCAAACCATGACTTTCTTGCAATCCCTGCGCAATGCCCACCGCCTCACCCGCTTCGTGCTGGTGTGGTTTGCATTGTTTGTGGGGGTGGCGGTGGCTTCGCCGCTGGTCAAGCCTGAAGCTGTGCACTTGGTTTGCAGCGCCATGGGCGGCGTGAAACTGGTGCAGGCGGACGCTGCAGGTGCTGAGGTTGACGGCGTGGTAGCGCATACCGCGCTCGACTGCCCCGCCTGCCTGCCCCTGATCGCGCCCCCTGTGGCCGACCTGTTGGCTCCCTTGCCAACGGGCAACTTGTCTCATGTTTTGCAGCCCTTGCCTGCTGCCCGGCTGGCCAGTTTGCTGGGTCAGCACTGGCAAGCCCGCGCACCCCCCATCTTTTTCGCCTGAAACACCGCCCCCTGAAACCTTGGGGGCTGAGTCGGTTTCGGCGTTTCCTGTGCCTGTGCGCCCCGTTTCATGGGGTTTGCTGAGCGTACTGTCTGTGCCCCTTCATCTGTTCGATAACCACCAGGAGTGATCCATGTTCCGTCCCGCTTTGTCTGTGTCTGTCCTTTTTCTGGCCATGACCGTATCCTTGGCCGCGCAAGCCCAAGTCACCGTGAAAGACGCCTGGGTGCGCGCCACCGTGCCCCAGCAAAAGGCCACCGGGGCCTTCATGCAACTCCAATCGGCGCAAGACGCCAAACTGCTGTCGGCCCAATCGCCGGTAGCCGGTGTGGTCGAGGTGCACGAAATGGCCATGGACGGTGGCGTCATGAAAATGCGCGCCGTGCCCAGCGTGGCCTTGCCCGCAGGCAAGGCGGTCGATCTCAAGCCCGGTGGTTACCACGTCATGCTGATGGACCTGAAAGGCCAAGTCAAAGACGGTGACACCGTGCCCGTGACGCTGGTGGTGGAAGGCAAAGATGGCAAGCGCCAATCGGTCGAATTGAAAGTGCCTGCCCGCACGGCGGCAGCACCGGCCATGAACCACGGCGCAGGCCAGATGCACAAGCACTGAGCTTGACCGCCTGAAGCTTTGACGAACCCATGACCTGGACAAGGGCTCAACTGCGCAGGCTCAGCCTGCTGGTGCTGTGCGTGATGCTGCTGGGGGCTTTGGCCCCCACGGTCTCGCGTGCGCGCGCCTGGAGCCAGGGCATGCCCGCCGTTTGGGTCGAAGTCTGTACCACCGATGGGGCGCGGCAAGTTGCACTGGACAGCACGCCTGACGATGCACCCGCCCATGCCCCGGGAATGAGCCCCCTCGACCATTGCGCCTTGTGTGTGTTGTCGTCGGACCGCATGGCACCGCCATCGTCCGCCTTGGAGTGGCAAGCCTTGCCACAAGCCCCGCCTGTGCTGGCCAGGGCTGTTGTTCCCATTTCTTTGGCCGTTCTGCACTGGACGGTCCGCTCACGCGCCCCACCCGCCCACGCCTGATCCTCGTCGTGGCAGGTCGGGCGCATGCCCACCTGTGATGTGTTGGTCACTTGCCCATGGGCGAGGGACTGGCTTTTTCAGAATGGAGCAGTGTGTGAGCTATTTAACTCAAATTCCGGTGGGCGAGCCCATCATCGTTCCCCGTGGTCGGTCTTTGATCACGGCCGGTGGCCTTGGGCCCGTGTGGCGTGTGACGCAAGGCGTATTCAAATTGGAGCGCCAGGGCCAGGATGGCCAGATTCTGGTGCAACTGGCACGGGCGGGTGATTTGATCGGCGTGGAGTCCTTGTGCGCCGAGCCCTATGCGTTTGCGGCCGTGGCCTTGGTGGCGGCTCAGGTTCAGCCGCATCAAGTCAGCCATGACCTGGACCGCTACGCCACCATGGCCCAAGGTTTTTTGCAGCAGCAGCGACAGACGTGTGACATGCATCGGCTGCGCACAGGCCCCATTGTTCAGCGGCTGGCCCATCTCTTGACCGTTCTGGGCAAGCAAGCCGATGGCCGCGTGTTGGCGGTGGCGCGCAAAGAATTGCCCACGCTCAAGGAAATGGCCCGCGTGGTGGATTCGACCTTCGAAACCGTGTGCCGTGAACTGAACACCCTGCTGCCCGAGCGCAAGCAGCCGCGCACCCGCACCACGACCTCATGGGCGAGCGCCACCCCATTTGCCTTGGCGGCGTAAGGGGCAGCCATGAAAAACGCAATTCGTGCGACCTGGCAGTGCATCCGAAAAACCGGCTTCGGGTTGGGCTTCGTTTTGGGCGGGCTGTTCATCGGCGCTGTGGCGCTGTGGACACCTCAGGCCCACGCCCACGACTTCAAACAAGGCGATTTGGTGATCGACCACCCCTATGCCACGCCCAGCTTGGCAGGCACGCGCAATGGCAGCGTGTACTTCAAAGGCCTGCGCAACCGGGGCGGCCAAGCCGACCGATTGATCGCGGCCAAAAGCGCGGTGGCCGAGCGGGTGGAATTGCACCAGATGCAGATGGACGGGCAAGTCATGCGCATGCGTGAAGTGCCCGCCATTGAGCTGCCTGCGCGCACCGAAGTCAACCTGCGCCACGGCAGTGCGGGCACACACCACCTGATGCTGGTTGGCCTCAAGCAACCGCTGAAAGACGGCGACCGCTTCGACCTGGAGCTGGTCTTTGAAAAAGCCGGAACCCGGCGAGTGAACGTCTGGGTGCAAACACCCCGAGCAGGCACGCCTGCACACGCGCATTGATTTTTTGAATTTTTTAACAGGAGAGTCCACATGAAAAAAAGCAATTACATCCTCACCGCCATGGCAGCCGCCAGCGTGGCCGCATTGACCGCCTGCGGCGGTGGTGGTGGCACTGACAACACGCCCAAGTCGATCAGCATCGACTTTGCGGCCATGTCGGGCAGCACCCCCATCACCTGTGCCTCCAGCTTGAGCGATCTGGGCACCACCAATGCTGGTGGCACTTTGTCGGATCTGCGCTTTTACGTGTCCAACGTGAAGCTGGTGAAAGCCGATGGCAGCACCGCAGCCCTTGCCCTGGATACCACTGACAACTTCAATGCCACCAAGGGCGGCGACACCGTCACCCTGATTGATCTGGAAGACAAGACAGGCACTTGCGTGGGCACCACCGCCACCAACAGCACCATCAAGGGCACCGTGCCTGCAGGCGACTATGTGGGCGTGAAAATGACCTTGGGCGTGCCCTTGGCCATGAACCACACCGACCACACGGCCGATTTGAGCGTGACCCCTGCAGTGATCAACAATGCCGTTCACCCCGGCATGGCTTGGAGCTGGGCGGGTGGTCGCAAATTCACCAAAATTGAAGTGACCAACAGCACCTGGACGGCACCCACTTTCAACGTGCACTTGGGTTCGACGGGCTGCACGGGCACCAACCCGGCCGCAGGGCAAGTGGACACCTGCTCGCGCCCCAACCGCGTGGATTTTGGTTTTGCCAGCTTCAACCCGGGCACCCAAAAAGTGGCGGTGGACGTGAAGGCGCTGCTGACGGGTAACAACGTCACCCTCAATGGCCCTGTCACGCCCATCAATGGCATCGTGGCAGGTCCGACAGGTTGCATGTCGGGTGCGACCGACTATGAATGCGCTGAAATCTTCAGTGCTTTGAGTCTGGACTTGACCGCAGGCACCACGCTCAATGGCGGCCTGAACCAGCGCTTGTTCAAAGTGGTCAGCAAATGAGCCACGGGCAGCGCTTGAAGCAGGCGTTGCTTGGCCTTGCGGGGACAGTGGTGGTCGCGGCCACCCTGTCCTTGTGGGGCTGTGGCGGCAACAGCGTGAGTGTGAACGACAGCACCCAGGCTGGGGCATGGGTGTGGGCTTTGCCAGCCAACTTTCCAACTCCGCGAGTCCCGGCTGACAACCCCATGAGCGAAGCCAAAGTCGAGCTGGGGAGGTTTTTGTTTTATGACCGCCGACTGTCGGGCAATGGCACACAAGCCTGCGCGAGCTGCCACCACCAGGACAAAGCCTTCACCGATGGGCGAGCCCTGGCCAAAGGCTCGACGGGCGAGATGCATCCGCGCAATTCGCAAGGACTGGCCAATGTGGTCTACAACACCACCATGACCTGGGCCAATCCTTCGCTGCTGAGTCTGGAGGCACAAATGCAAGTGCCGCTGTTTTCTGAAGCACCGGTGGAATTGGGCCTCAACGACAGCAACGTCAACGAGGTGCTGGACCGTGTGAAAACCGATGCACGCTACGCCGACCTGTTCAAGGCCGCGTTTCCCGGTGCAGATCAGCCCGTGACCTGGGGCAACGTCACACGGGCCATTGCCACGTTTCAACGCACCCTGATTTCGGGCAACAGCCGTTATGACCAGTTTTTACAAAACAAAGCCCAGCTGACGGCCACCGAGCAGCGTGGCCTGGCCCTTTTCAACAGCGAAAAAGCCGAGTGTTTCCACTGCCATTCAGGCTTCAATTTCAACGACCAAGTGGTGCATGCATCCACCCGAGTGACCGACACCCCGTTTCACAACACAGGGCTGTACAACATCGGTGGCACCGGAAATTTTCCGGCGGGCAATCAAGGCCTGTTTGAAATCACCGAGCGGTTGGCCGACCGGGGCAAGTTCCGTGCGCAAAGCCTGCGCAATGTCGAGGTGACCGCCCCCTACATGCACGACGGCAGCATGGCCACCCTGGAAGAAGTGCTGGATTTTTATGCCGCCGGAGGGCGCAACATCACCAGCGGCCCCCATGCCGGAGATGGCCGTCTGAACCCCAACAAGAGCGATTTGATTTCGCGCATTGACCTCACCGCCCAGGACAAAGCCGATCTGGTGGCTTTCCTCAAAACTTTGACCGACCATGACTTCCTTACCAACCCCAAATTGGCCAACCCCTTTGCTGCGCCTTGATGCACGCAGGAGCAGCCGTCTGGCGCTGGCCACATTGGCGTGTGGCATGACCCTGAGCGCTTGGGCGCACGAAGAAAGCATGGCCGTGCCCGATGCGCCCGGATGGCGTTTGGGTGTGGCAGGTGCGCTGGCCGATGTGCGTGCCGAGCGGGCCTTGCCATCGCAAAAAATGGGCGGCTATTTGCTGCGTGGCGACACCGGGGTGGACCGCCGTGATTCAGCGCTGGAGCATGTGGTGCTTGAAGCGGGCTGGCGCATCAATGCCCAGTGGTCCGCCTATTTGGCCGCAGGCCAGCACGACACCGACCCTGCGCACGCCGAGGCGGCTTGGGTACGTTATCAATTTGCCCCTTCTGAAGTGGGGGGGTGGTCACTGCAAGCGGGGCGCAGTCGCCCCCAGTTGGGCCCGGTCATGACCCAAGCAGGGCACTTGGACAGCTTGGCGCTGATGCCCCTGGCCAAACGCCTGGTGACCGATGGCGACTGGATCGACGACGGTGTGCAAGTCAGTGGGCAACACGACTGGGGCGATTGGACCGCGCAGGTGGATGCAGGGGTGTGGCGAGGGCGCAGTTTCCCGGGTTCTGCCGGTTCTGCCGCCAGCCCCGTTGTGCATGCAGGCCTGGTGAAAGGGGATTGGCGAGCCGATGCCTTTGTGGCCCTGCTTCGACCCGAGGGCCGTGGCAGTTTGGTGCAAAGCAGCAATGGCGTGCACACCCACAACGCACCCGATTGCAGCAGCTTGCTTCTGGGGGTGCAGTGCTTCTCAGGGCGCAGCCAAGTCAGTGGTGCCAGCGTGCAGTGGGCCAGCCACGAATGGCCCATCACGGTTCAAGCGGCTTATTGGCAGCGGCACGACGAGGGCACATTGCGTTCCGTCAACGGTGCGGCCGATCACACGGGCCAAAACCAGGGTGGCTGGCTGCAAGCCCTGTGGCAAGTCACGCCAGAGTGGACATGGGGCGCACGCAGTGAGCGCGTGCGGGCGCAGATGTCGCTGTCTGGCGCGGGGGCCAGTTTGTTGGCCCAAGAAGCCGCATTGACAGGCAGTGCACCGCTCAGCCGCCACACCGCCTTGCTGGCATGGCAAGTGCACCCCCTTGTCGCGTTGTCGGTCGAGTCAGGTCGGGAACGCCAAGGTGCTGAGTCGGTGAGTTTCACCAGTTTTCGCGCCGTCTTCCGGGCCAGCACCGTGTTGCCCGGGTTTTGAAATTTCATTTTTATCTACAGGAGACTCCCCATGAAAATCTTCGCCATCACAGCTGCCGCCCTGGCACTGGCCGCTTGCAGCACAGTGCCCAGCACGCCCAAAACCGCGCAGGTGTCGCTCAACTTTGCGGCGCAAATCAACGGCCAGTCTTTTGCCTGCGGCCAACGTTACGACGGCGTGGGCACCACACGTTCGAGCATCACGCCCAGCGACTTTCGCATGTATGTGAGCGAGGTGAAGTTGTTGCGCCAAGATGGCAGCGCCGTGCCGGTACAACTGGCGCAAGACGGCATTTGGCAGCACCAAAACGTGGCCCTGATCGATTTTGAAAACGGCACCGGCCCCTGCCGCAATGGCACCACCGCCACCAATACCGCTGTGCGTGGCCAAGTGCCTGCGGGCGACTATGTGGGGGTGGAATTGACCGTGGGCGTGCCCTTTGCGCAAAACCATCAAGACCCGACCGTGGCCCCCGCGCCACTCAACTCCACGGCCATGTTCTGGAACTGGCAAGGCGGCTACAAGTTCATCAA
>JAIXOX010000144.1 GCA_027486555.1 Comamonadaceae bacterium | reverse complement strand
TTTTGCAAAGAACCGGCTGTCTTGAACAAATAAGACAACTCTTTACTGCGCGTCCGTTTGTCGACATTGGCCTCATGGCACTCTGAAAATGCCATCGTTCCAGCGCTTGCCATGTAGCTTAGTCGGTAAATTTTCCGCAGACCATCCGTTTCAATTCCAACGGAATCACCAATCATCAACCGCATCACCAAGGGCCTGCCATTGACACTCAGCGCCGGATGGCGCAGCCGGGACAAGCCATGCTGGCGCACCAATTGGTAAGCCTCAAACGTTGAGACGACTTCACCTTCCCACTTGCCTTTGTCATTGCGCACGATTTCCATGCAGTAGTTGCTGTCTCCCTTGTAGCCCTTGTAAGGGCGGGGTTCGCCATTGGGTAAGAGGCCGTGCCGGGCCGTGGCTTGGGCATCGGCAAACTCGATTACTTTGAGCGCAGCGATCTCTCGCGTTCGCACGCCGTCCAACGTTTTGCGCACTTGCACTTTGCCGCCACCCAGCAAACCATAGGCGGTGTCGTTGTGCATCGCGCCTTCGTGCCCGTGGTCGGGTTTGTGGCTCACCCAAATGTGGTCGATGGCGCGTTGCACATGGTCACGGTAGCTGTCCCAAGGCAAGGGCATGGTCTCCACCAGTCGGTTGAGCTGCTTTTCGCGGGCGCTGGCACTGGCTTGGGCAAAGCGGTTGAGCAATCCCTGATCGGTCACAGCGATCACGCAGGCGTCCACCGCGTGGTGGCGGTGATCGTTGCGGTTTTTTTCACCGTCCAGGCCCAGGATGTCGTTGAGCCCAAACTTGGCCCGCAACATGGCCGTCATGCGGCCGGGAATCACACGGGTGTCTTGTGGGCAAACCAGGCTAAGGTATTCACGCGCCACGCGGCTCAGGTGCCGGGTGTCGTTCAGGGCGCGGGCCAAAAAGCCTTTGTCTTCTCGCAGCCATTGCTCTAAACCATCGGGTGCAAAACGGTAGCGTTTGCCTTTGGGCATGAGGCTGGCGCGCTGCAGCATGTCTTCAATGGGCCATCCTTGCATTGCAAAGTCGGCAGCTGCTTGTGCCGGGGTTCGGTTGCCTTTGATGCGGTTGGCCTGACGCATGGCCACGGTTTTGTTGTTCGGACTGTCGTCCAGCGTTTTCGAAAACGGCAGGATGTGCTCGATCTCGACCTGTTCGCTGAACAGCATTTGGGCGCTGATCTGCACACCGCTGTAGGGGCAGCGGCGGTCGGCCACGTTGAAGCTGAGTTCTTCCCAAAGAATCATTTTTTGCAGGTCGATGGCGCGGACACGCTCTGGGCTGGTGTGCAGCAGCTTGGCAATGTCAGCGCGCATGCGCTCGTTGCGGCGCTGGTTGTCGGCTTGGCGTTTTTGCTCTTCTTTGCGCTGATCCTGGCTTTGCTTGAGGTCGCGGGCCAGCTCCACAATCACCTCGCTGGGGTGGCCGTAGCGCTTGATGAGCGCGTTGACCACGGTCCGCACTTGGTTCAGGCCGATGTGTACCGTGGGGTTGGCGATCTTGCAGTAACGTTTTTCGGCGGTGTCTTCGGGCTTGCCCGTGCCAAAGCCAACGTGACGCTGGAGGTATTGGCCGTAGTAGGGCAGCTCGGGCAGGATCTCGCCCGTGGCGGCGTGGCTGATGTGGCTGTGGTGGTCAAAACCAGCAGCCAAAACAGCTTTGTCGTAGGTGATGACTTCGGCGCGCAGGGCGGGGAGAATTTTTTCAAGGGCCTTGGCGCTCAGACTGCCGTAGCCTTCGGCCAAGGTAGCGTTGGCAATTTTTTCAGCAGCATCTTCGTTCACACCACAGTATTTTTGAAGCCGTTTGACCAGTCGCCACTCATTTTCTTGTTTCACAAGTTGCTTCACGATCGCATCTTGCTGACGCTCACTCCATGCAAACCAACGATCACCAAACAAAAGGTTTTTCCCAAGGCTTGCGTTGGTGGCATTGCCTTTCAAAGATTTACGTTTTTCATCCTCGATATTGAATCGCACTGAACCACCCAAGCCCAAGGCCGTTCTTATTTGCTCAAAGGTGACTTCATGCGCCGTCTTTTTTTCCCTTAACGGACGCTCAAGCAAGTCAAAAATTTGGTCACGCTGTGAGAGCGTGAGCGGTTCTTCGCTCAGTCCCTCGCGCAGCAGGCGCAGGTTGTTCACCTCTTGGTAAATGCGAAAACGCTGCTGGCTGGGCAGGGCCAGAGGGGCTCGCTCTTCGTCAGGAAGCAAAGTGCAACGTCCCGGTTTGACGGGTTTGAGCGGGCGCTGGTGCAGCAGACAGTCTTTGAGTTCGTCGCGGGCTGTGTCGTGAAACAGCGCCGGATTGAGTTCGCTCTGTTTGGTCCACAGCGCATCAAACTCGGCCGCGATCATGGCGCGATCAATGTACAGGTCGTAGCTTTTCTCGATCTTGGTTTTGCCGTTGTCTTGGGCGATGCGGTTTTCGCGGTAACGCGCCCGCACCGACAGGCCTTGCTGGTGGCGGGCAAACAGCCATTCACCCACGGTGCGGCAGTCGGTGGCTTGCATGGCTTGGCGCAGTTGGCCGATGGCGGTTTTGAGTGCGCCGCTGTCGTTTTCTTTCTTGTCGGTTTTGCGGTTGCTCTTGAAGCCACGGCGCTGGTTGATGTGGAACAGGGCGCGGGCGAATTCTTCGGGCAGCAAGGCTTGGTCGAGGCCCTTGGCGCGCAAGGCAAATGGGTCGGTTTTATCCAGCGCTTTGCGGGCGGCTTCGTCTTGCGGAAAAAACCCGTGCCGCAGTAGCGTGGCCATCATGCGGTTTTTGCGTTTGAGCAGGCGGTCACGGCGGCGGCGCATGGCACGCGCTTCGCGGCGGCTTGCAGCAAGGGATGTGCCAATTTCCCCGGGCCGTGCAGGCTCACGCCCATTGCTGAAAATCCGCACCCCAGCCTTGATCACGGCGCAGGGTTCGTCTTGTGGGTTGAGTCGGACCATGGCCCAGCCCAAAGAAGTGGAGCCCAGATCAAGGGCCAGTCGGTAGCGCATTTGGGGCATGGTATTTCCTGTCATTTCGAACTTTAGAATGAATACCATTGTGCTATATTCACCCCACATTTCGACGATTGGGAAATGCGCTCTGGACGCTAACAAGCAGAAAGATGCACCAAATGGAAAGGCCGCTATATGCGGCCTTTCAACTTTTAAATACACGCCTTTTAAGAGGCGATGGTTGGCAGGATTACCCGTTCACCGTCGCCGCGTCAATCGCCCCCACAACCGCCCTGACCACTGACCCAAATCGTCGAGGTAAGTGAACACCACCGGAATCACCAACAAGCTGAGCACCGTGCTGGTGAGCAGACCGCCGATCACGGCAACGGCCATCGGCGAGCGGAAACTCGAATCGGCAGCACCCCAGCCCACCGCAATCGGCAACATGCCCGCACCCATGGCAATCGTCGTCATGACAATCGGCCGGGCGCGTTTGTGGCAAGCGTCCAGCATCGCGTCCCAACGGCTCATGGGCGGCACGGCGGGGTGATCGCCTTCGGCAGGTTTGCCGCGCCGCGCTTCGATGGCGTATTCCACCAGCAAGATCGAGTTTTTGGTGGCGATGCCCATGAGCATGATCAATCCAATGAGCGAGGGCATGGAGAAGCTCTTTTGTGCGATCAGCAGGCCCACGAACGCGCCTCCCAAAGACAAGGGCAGCGCCGCCAAAATCGTGACGGGGTGCAAGAAACCCTTGAACAACAGCACCAGCACGATGTAGATACAAAGCACGCCAATTGTCATGGCCAAGCCAAAGCTGGCAAAGAGTTCGCCCATGACTTCGGCGTCACCCACCTCGACGATCTTCACGCCCGGTGGCAGGCTTTGCAGCGCGGGCAGTTGTTGCACCGCCTGCGTCACGTCGCCCAACGGCATGCCCGACAGCTCGATCTCGAAGTTGATGTTGCGCTGGCGGTCGTAGCGGTCGATCACCGCCGGGCCACCCGCCACTTCGATGCTGGCCACCTGGCCCAGCATGACAGGGCCGCGGCTGCCGGGCACCATCAGGCGCTCCAATGTGGTCAGGTCTTGCCGGGACTCGTCGCCCAGTTTGACGACGATGGGCACTTGGCGTTCGGACAGGTTGAGCTTGGGCAATGCCTGGTCGTAGTCGCCCAGCGTGGCCACGCGCAAGGTGTCGCTGATGGCCGCGCTGGTCACGCCCAGATCGGCAGCTTTGGCAAAGTCGGGGCGCACCGCGATCTCGGGGCGCACCAAGCTGGCGGTGGAAGCGATGGAGCCCAGGCCTGAAATGGTGCGCAGGTCACGCTCGACGGCCATGGCCGCAGATTGCAGGGCTTGCGGGTCTTCGCCCGTGAGCACCAGCACATATTTTTCACCCGAGCCGCCCAATCCCACCTTGGTGCGCACACCGGGCAAGGGCTGCAAAGCGGTGCGGATGTCGTTTTCAATCACTTGTTTGCGCGGGCGTGTGCCGCGTTCGGTCAATTGAATGGTGAGTGTGGCTTTACGCACTTCGGCCGCGCCACCACCGGCAAACGGATCAGAGCCCGCGCTGCCGCCGCCAATCGTGGTGTAGACACTTTTCACGTCGTTCACCGTCATGAGCAGCGTGCGGGCGTGTTCGGCGCTGGCCTGCGTTTGCGCCAGTGTGGAGCCAGGAGGCAGCTCCACATAAACCTGGGTTTGCGAGTTGTCGTCGGGCGGAATGAAGCCCTTGGGCAACAAAGGCACCAGCATGATGGAGCCGATGAAAAACAGCGTGGCCAAGACCATGGTGACCAAGCGGTGCCGCATGCACCAAGTGGCCCAAACCATGTAGCGCTTGAGCCAGCCCGACTCTCGCTCAGCGGTGACAATGGGCTTCAAAATGTATGCCGCCATCATGGGCGTCAGCACCCGCGCCACCACCAGCGAGGCGAACACCGCCAGCGACGCCGTCCAGCCAAACTGCTTGAAGAACTTGCCGGGAATGCCGCTCATGAAAGCCGTCGGCAAAAACACCGCGATCAAGGTGAAGGTGGTGGCAATCACGGCCAGGCCGATTTCGTCGGCCGCTTCCATGGCCGCCTGGTAGGGCGACTTGCCCATGCGCAAGTGGCGCACGATGTTTTCCACCTCCACGATCGCGTCGTCCACCAGCACACCAATCACCAACGACAGCGCCAACAAAGTCACCACGTTGATGGAAAAGCCCAGATACGCCATGCCAATGAAAGCCGGGATGACCGACAGCGGCAGCGCCACCGCCGACACAAAGGTGGCCCGCCAGTCGCGCAAAAACAACCACACCACCAGCACCGCCAAAATCGCGCCCTCGTACAGCAAGATGAGTGAGCCGTTGTATTCCTCTTCCACCGGGGTCACAAAGTCAAAAGATTCGGTGATCTCAATGTCCGGGTTTTGCAGGCGATAGTCGACCAGGGCCTGACGCACCAAACGGCCCACGGCCACTTCGCTTTCTCCCTTGCTGCGCACCACCTCAAAACCCACCACAGGCTTGCCATTCAAGCTGGCGGCGGATCGGGCATCGGCCAGTGTGTCGCTCACCGTGGCCACTTGGTCCAAGCGCACACTTCCTCCACGCGATGTGGCCAGCTCGATCTGCCCCACCTCTTGCGCCGTTTTGACCGTTGCCAAGGTGCGCACGGGCTGTTCGCCCGCACCGATGTCCATGCGACCGCCCGAGCCCTCTTGCTGCACCTGCTTGAGCTGGCGCGACACATCGGCCGCCGTGATGCCCAGCGACTGCAGGCGGTTCACATCAAGCGCCACGCGCACCTCACGCGTCACACCGCCCACGCGATTGACCGCACCCACTCCGCGCAGCGACAAAAGCTTGCGCGTGATCTCTTTGTCCACCAACCACGACAAGGCCTCGTCGTCCATGCGCGGCGAGCGCACGGTGTAAGCTAACACGGGCGCGCCCGCCAGGTTGAGCTTTTGCACCACCGGGTCGCGCAGGTCACCCGGCAAGTCGGCCCGCACGCCCTGGATGGCTGAGCGCACATCGTCCACCGCCTCTTGGCTGGGCTTTTCCATGCGGAACTCGACGGTGATGGACACCGAGCCGTCTTGCACCTTGGTGGTGATGTGCTTCAGGCCCTGCAGCGGGGCCAGCGCGTTTTCGAGCTTGCGGGCCACATCGGTTTCGAGCTGGGAGGGTGCCACGCCGGGCAAGTTGGCGGTCACCGAGATGGTGGGCACGTCCAGATCCGGAAAGTTCTGCACTTTCATCGAACCGAACGCAATGAAACCCGCCACCGTCAGCAGCACAAAGAGCATGACGGCGGGAATGGGGTTGCGTATCGACCAGGAGGAGACGTTGATCATGGCGTCCCTTTATTTGGTGGCGGGGGCAGCCGGAACAACGGGGGCGGCTGGGACGGCTGGCGCATCGACCACACGCACCGTGTCACCCTGATTCAAGAATGCACCGCCGCTGGCCACCACACGCGCATCGGCTTTCAGGCCACTGGTCACTTCCACGCGGTCGCCACTTTGGCGTCCGGTTTGCACCTTGAGTTGGCTGACTTTCTGATCAGTCCCGACGGTGTAAACGTAGCTGAAACCATTGCGCACCACCAGCGCCGATTGCGGCACGGTGAGCGCCTGGCTTTGGCCCAGCGCGATCTCGCCTTGGGCGTACATGCCGGCGCGGGCGCTGCCCGTGGCGGCTGGCAAGTCCACGTAAACGATGGCGTTGCGGGTTTGCGCATCAACCGAAGGCGCCACCATGCGCACCTTGCCTTGCAACTGCTGGCCGCTGGCAGCCTTGATTTGCACGGGCGCACCCACCTGGATACGGCCAATCTCGGCGGCGGTGACCTCAGCGCGCCACTCGATGCGGCCCTGACGAATCAGCCTGAACAACTCGGTGCCCGCACCCACCACGCTGCCCACAGTGGCCATGCGCGCCGAAATCACGCCCGCATCGGGCGCACGCACCTGGGTTTGCGACAGGCGCACGGTTTGCAGCTGTACCATGGCGCGGGCCGACTGCACACGCGCCTGTGCGGACGCATCGGCGGCCAAGGTCTGGCTCAGTTGCGCATTGCTGAAAAAGCCCTGCTGCTGCAAGCTGCGGGCGCGGTCGGATTGGGCTTTGGCTTCTTGTGCACTGGCCGTGGCTTCGGCCAGCAAAGCTTCGGCCTGCGCCAGCTCGGCGCGCAATGTATCTGCCTGCAAGGTGGCCAACACGTCACCGCGCTGCACACGGTCACCCACGTTCACGCGCACTTCGGTGATCTTCAGGCCATTGGCTTCGGCCCCGATGATGGCCTCTTGCCATGCGGCCAAGCTGCCATTGGCGCTGATTTTTTGGGCCAGACTCGCTGTTTGTGAGGTGGTCACGGTGACGGTCAGACTGGGTTTGGCTGGGGCGGGAGGCTTGCTGTTGTCAGCAGCCTGGACGGCACAAGCCAAACACAACAAAACCAAACCCCTGGCAAACACCCACACACCGCATTTTTTCATGGATTTTCTCTTGGCTACCCGCCAGTTTGGCGTGCCGCGAGTTTAGCGGGGGATACTTGGAGAAACCTCTAAAAGCCTTATTTACCCATCAGAACTTTGCGGTCACCGCCACGCCAAATGTTCGGCCCCACAGGTTGTGGTCTCGCGTGTTGAAGCCAAAAACTTGACCGGCCGTGGCAGTAAAAGCTTGCGGCGCTTGCCTGTTGAGGAGGTTGCCGATGGTGGCGCGCAAGGCAACGGCGGGGCTCAGCTGGTAAGCCGCGTTGACATCCAAGGTGGTGAAAGCCGGGACATTGAACCCGCTCAGCAAGACACTTTGACCCGTTGCCATGTTGACACCCGTTTGGTTTTGATCGGCATATCCAGATGTGTGATTGATCACACCGTGCAAACTCCATGTCGCCGTGGTCAAGCCCGCAATCCATCGCGTCCGCAGGCGTGGTGTGATGCTGTCGGTGATGGGGTTGTATTTCGCCAAGTCCGATACGAATGCCTGATCCGGTGCATTTTGATCTTTTGACTTGAGGTTGTAGGTGCCTTGAACCCAGAAATTCCACTGCCCAAAGTCTGTCGGGGCGCGCCAACGAACATCAAAATCAATCCCTGATTTTTCGCGTTTGCCCATGTTGTAATTGGACCGCTTGATCGCCAATGTCCCGTTCGGTTGCGTTGTGTAAAACGCCGCATACTCAAGTGGATTGCCATAAATCGCCCTGTCTGACAAGGTCGAGATCACATCGCTCATGTTGATGGCCCACCAGTCTGCCGTGATGGAGAAGTTGCGTGTCGGGCGGTAGGCCAATCCCAAGGACTTTTGCACAGACAGTTCGGGTTTCAGCTTGGGGTTGCCACTGCCATAAATGGCGATGTTGGCTCTTTCCACGCATTGGGCTGGACTGCCGTTGGAGCCAACCACCGTAGCGGCAACCGCCTTCATGTCGGCACGGCATTCGTTGAGATAGGTTGTTGTGCCCACCAAATACATGTTTTCCAAATTGTGTGTTTGTGCCAATAAAGGCGCTCTGAAACCTGTTCCCCACGAGGCTCTTGCAGACCAGCCATTTTCAAAATCAAAACGAGACGCGACCTTGCTGTTTTGAGTGCTTCCGAAATCGCTGTAGCGATCTCTTCGGGTCGATGCGGTCATGTCCCACTGCCGGGACACGGGCACCTCGAGTTCCAGGAACCCAGCTTGAATGTCCCGACTGGCCTGGAAACTCGGTTGCAACTGCGCATTGGAAACATATTGGAAATCTGTCGACTCTCGTCGCCATTCCAGGCCCACGCCCAACATCGCATCTTTGCCATCGATTTCCATCAACGGCCGCGATGCCCTGACATTGCCCGTGGTGATTTGGGTGATGCCTGTGTCCCTGAGGTCCCAATCATTGCGCAAACCATTGATGGTGGCCGTCAAGGGGTTGTCTGCCGTGAGCTGTTTGGGCATATTGGGGTCTGTCAGCACCTTGCCAGTGACCCAACCCAAGCTAGCAAAATCAGCCACCTCCAGATAGCGCTTGACCTGGGCGTGGGATTTGTAAATGTGGGCGTCGTAATCCCAACCGCCCCATTCACCTTTGACGCCTGAAGTGAAACGCCAATTGCTCTGTTCGTTCGCACTCCTCAGACCCTCAAACAAACTGGGGGACCAATTGAACTTGGTTTTGGAAGGGTCCAGCCCGGCATTGACCGCCTCTTGATAGCCCACCGACGTTGGACTGGTGCCCAAAGACAAGAGCAGCTGGGGCCAGCGTAGATTTGCAAAATCACTGTCTTTCAACTTTGAATGCAAGATTTCGGCATAGGCGGTTGCGCCATTGGACAGCCATTTTTCACCGGCCAACAAAATTTTCCTGCTGTCTTGCTGCGGGTAAATGGTCAAGCCTGAATAAGCGTTGTACAGGCAAGATGGTTGCCCCACCATGGGAATGTAGCGGTCTGGACACGCCCCATTTTGGTTGAGGACACTGTAGACTTTTCTGACCTGTCCAGTAGCGGCATTGGCCGCAATGGAAAAGACGCCGGGGGTGTTGTAAGACGTCAAGCGAGCGCCATCCAAGGCGTACTTTTCGCCCGCTCTTTCCACGATGTAGCGGCCTTGGGCATATTGCGGGCGATCCACCGCATCCAAGGCTGCGCGGTGTTGGAGTTCTGCCGTCAGGCGCAGGCTGAATCCATCTTGCTTCAAATTTCCTGTCCCGGCATTCAAGCTCACTTGCTCACCAGATCCGCCCCCTTGAGCGCTTGCACTCTTTTCAACCATGATCTCCACGCCTTTGAACTCTCTGCGTGTGATGATGTTGATGACCCCGGCAATCGCTTCTGAACCATACAAGGAAGAGGCCCCGTCTGACAAAATTTCGATTTTCTCGATGGCCGACAAAGGGATGGTGTTGATGTCGACACTGGGTCGTTCCACATCCAGCACGCTCTGCCGTCCATAAGTGGCCAACCGTTTGCCATTGAGCATCAACAAGGTCCCTGCAGGCAAACTGCGCAACGATGCCGTGGTGTACCCGCCGATGGTGGTGCTCATGGCCGCACTGTTCACCACCATCGACATGATGGGCAAGCTGTGCAAAACGTCTGCAATATGGCTGCCGCCGGATCGCCGAATATCGTCGCGTGTGATGACCTGAACGGGCAGGGCCAGGGTTTGCTCTTTGCGAATGATGGACGAGCCGGTGATCTCCACCTTTTCAAACTGTCGGTACTCCAATGGCTTGTCTTGCACCGTCACACCGGGATACTCATTGCTGCTTGCAGGCTCTGGTGTGGTTTGCGCTTGTGTTGAGCTCAAATAAGCCAAACAACTCACCACGCCAAGGGCGAGGGGGGACGAAGGCCAAAGCCCTCTGGATGATATGCGCATGGTGGTCAAGCCCCTGAAGTGAGTTCAATAGTTTTAATTTTCTCACTTGTTCAAACTTGACAGACAGTTTCTTCGGATAAACAACCGCCTGACTTGGTTTTTACGCAACACCCCAGCTCAATATCGCACCGTGGCACCTGCCCTCAGGGTTCGGCCTTGCAAGTTGCCGTTTTGGCTGTTGACACCCCAAACAGCTTGGCTCATCGAATAGAACGACAGGGGCGGTTGGCTGTTGGCGAGGTTGGTCACGCCAAAACGGATTTGGGTTCTGCGCGAGGCCTGGTAAACGGCGAGCATGTCGGCCGTCAGAAAACCCTGCACCTTGTGGCCACTGACGGTTTCACTCAGGCCTGTGACCGTGTTGAACGCGACCACCTCTTTGTCCACGTAGGCGCTGGTGTGGTTGATGTTGAATTGCCACTGCGTCTGGGCTTGCTCATAGCCCACCATCCATTGGCTGCGCCAACGCGGGGTCACCACCTCGCTGAGCGCTGAATAGGCCCCCAGGTCAGACACCCAGGCGGTTTCGGTGCTGGTGCGGTCTTTGGACTTGAGCATGAATGTGGCCTGCATGCCCATGACCCACCGGCCATCGCGCATGGGCTCTCTGTATCGGGCCTGGATGTCGATGCCTTCTTTGACCGCTTGGCCTTTGTTTTTCATTTTGAGCAACAGGGCCAAATTGTGGACTTTGCCAGCCCCCCCATCCAGGCTGACCAGATCGGGGTTGGCCATGAGGGCAGAGACGTTGCGCAGTGGATCGGCCAACACGGCTTGCACACTGTCCAATTGCAGGGTGTCTTGGGTTTGCACGCGCCAGTAGTCGCCCGACAACTGGACGTTGCGGCTCGGCGTGAAGGCCATGCCCCATGTGGCTTGCTTTGTTTTTTGCAGCCGCAGGTCCGGGTTGCCGTTGGTGAAAACATTCAGGGCACTGTTGCTGGTGCAGGCCACCGCTTGGCCATCGGCAGCTTTGAGGGTGCTTGCGGCGGCTTTGAGCGCCTCGGTGCAATCACCCAGCTGGACCGTGGCTTGCAAGAAGGGGCTGCTCAACTGATGCACCTGCGCCAGGCTGGGGGCCTGAAAACCTGTTCCTGCCGAACCCCGCATGGCCCAACGCCGGTTGATGGCCCATCGTGCGGCCAGTTTGCTGCTGATGGCAGCGCCCACATCGCTGTATTGGTCGGCCCGCAAGGAAGCCAGAAGGTCCAGATCTTTGCGCACAGGCACCTGCAATTCACTGAAAGCGGCCATGATGTGGCGCTGCCCCTTGAAGCTGGGCTGCGCCATGGCTTGGCTGAATTGCGTGTCGGCTTTTTCTTGCTGACCTTCCAAGCCCCAGGCCCATAAAGTTTGTTGGCCTTGGCGCTCGGACAGGGCTCGCGAGGCTCGCAATTGGGCACTCGTCAAGGCCGTGCTGGCCAAGGACGCTTGCCCCCATTCGCGGCTGTTCAGCAATTGGCCGGTCAAGGGATTTTGCGCATCCAGGGGTTTGAGCATGAGTGCGTTGGGCAAACTCGACAAGCCATTCAAAAGCCCCAAGCTGACCAGATTGTCCTTTTCGACGGACTGCGTGGCCTTGAATTGGGATTGCAGCAAACTGGCTTGGTAATGCCAACCTTTGAATTCGCCTTTGAGTCCCAGCGACGCTCGCAGCAGGGTTTTTTTGTATTTTTGACGCAAGGCGGGCAAATCGGGTTGCCAAAACGTATAGGTTTCTTCGGCATTGAGCCCATTGAGAACGGCCTCCAGGTAGCCAGGTGCGCCAATGGTGTCGGCGATTTTGCCGCTCACCCCCGACCAATCGTTGGCCGCGATTTGCAAGCTTTGCTGGCTCGCCAGCAGCTCGGTATAGAGCGTGGCGGCATTGGGCAACAGCACTTCGCCCAAAACATGCAGTTTTTGACTTTGGGTTTCCGGGTAAATGTCATAAGAGAGCAAGCGGTTGTTTTTGCACCCGCCGTCAAAGCCCTCGTATGTGAATGACCCTCCCGTGCATGCGCCATTCACATACAGTGGCGAATACATTTTTTGCTGACCTGTGGGTGAATACATCAAGACAGGCGAGCCAAAAGCCGTCAAGCGGGGGCTGTCTGCTTGGTAAGCCACGCCTTTGTGGCTGAACAATTGCCGCCCTTGGCTGGCGTTTGTGCGCTCAGCCACGCCCATGGCTCCGTAAGTGTCGGCTTCGGCCGTCAGCCGAAAGCTGTAGCCGTCTTGGCGCATTTGGCCTCGGGCCCAGTTCAAACTGCTGGTCCAGCCTTGGCCGGCGCCGCCTTGGGGGCGAATCTGGTCCACCGACAATTCAAGGCCTTTGCCTTGCGCCCGGGTGATGATGTTGATGACGCCCGCACTGGCCTGCGCCCCATAGACCGACGATGCACCTTCGCCCAGCACATCAATGCGCTCTACCGCCGACAGAGGCAAAAGGCTCAGGTCAACCCCGCTGGGGGTCGTGCCGGTCATGGTGTTCTGGCCATGAGAGGCCAAGCGCTGACCATTGAGCAGCACCAAGGTGCCTGCAGGCATGCCGTGCACAGCGGCACTGGTCACGCCCCCCAGGTTCATGCCCGTTTGCGTGAGGTCCAGGCCATTAAAAACGCTGGACAAACTCTGCACCGCCTCGGTCACTCGGGTGTGACCGCGCATTTTCAATTCTTGCCGGGTGATGGTTTTCAGGGGCACAAGGGCCGTTTCTTGCTGACGCGCCAGAAAAGAACCGGTGGTTTCACGCTTTTCGGTCTGCCGGGCTTTCAGTGGCAAGCCGTCTGTGCTGCCAAACAAGGCCACTCGCTCATCTTCTGTGGGCGTTTGCGCTTGGGCCCCAAAAGCCAAGACCAGCGAAACGCCCATGGCCCACTGGGCGGTCTGGAATTGATCTCTGTTTTGTTTTTTCACAGCACCTGTTCTCCGTCAAAATTGAACGCTATACGTCCGATTTTCACATTAGATGGTGTCAAAAAGATCAAAAACTCGTCAATCCGTCCTGAATATGTGGTTTTGACCCGCTTTTTCAGGGTCCGTACACCCCGCGCGGGGTACGGGGTCAGTCCATGACCGCATGCCACAAAGCCAAGATGGCACTGCACTCTGAATGGAGGGTGACGGGGTCCACCTGCGTGGGCTCTTCGTTCAGACGCGCGCGGTGTTGCAGGCGGCGCATTTCGCGGTAAGCGTTGGCCGCGGCCTGACCTTGTCCCTTGGGCAGCAAACCGGCCACCTCGGCGCGAATGAGCAAGGCAATGTTGCCCACGTTGTCTGCCAACTCGGGATGCGCGGCGGTGTGCAGCAACACCAGATATTGCACGGCAAACTCGGCATCGACCATGCCGCCGGGGCTGTGTTTGACGTCGAAGCTGTCGGCCTGAACGGGATGCCCCTGGCGCACGCGTTCGCGCATGGCCACAATTTCGGCCTTCAGGCTGACGGCGTCGCGTGGGGCGCTGATGACGGCGTGGCGCACGGCGTCAAAGCGGGGGGCTAGGCTTTGCAGGCCCATGACAAAGCGGGCGCGGGTCATGGCCTGGTGTTCCCAGGTCCAGGCGGTGTTGCTGCCGCGTTGTTGCTGGTAGTCGGCGTAGGCTTCAAAGCGGGTGACCAGCAGGCCCGAGTTGCCGTTGGGGCGCAGGGCCGTGTCGATTTCGTAGAGGTCGCCCTCGGCAGTTTTCACCGTCATCCAGTTGATCATTTTGCGCACGTAGGCGGCGTAGATTTCCTGGGCGCGTTCGCTTTGGTCTCCGTCCTTGTCGTCGTACACAAACACAATGTCCAGGTCGCTGCCGTAGCCCAGCTCTTTGCCGCCCAGTTTGCCGTAGCCAATGATGGCAATGGCCGGTTCTTCGCGGTGGCGGTTTTTCAGGCGGCTCCAGCACCAGCGGGCGGTCACGCGCAGCACGGCATCGGCCAAGGCGCTCAGGTCATCGGCCACTTGTTCAACGCTGAGCACGCCTTCCACGTCGCGCGCCAGGGTACGAAACTGCTCGGCATGGTGGGCGCGGCGCAGCAAATTCAAAAGGCTTTCTTCGTCGTCTTCGCCGGTGCGTTGCAGGGCCACGAGGCGCGCTTGCAATTCACCTTCAAATTCGGCGGCGTCAAAGCGGCTGTCAAACAAATTGCCCCCGGCCAGCTCGTCGATCACGCCAGGGTGTTGCAACAAATACCGCGCAGGCCATTTGGCGGCGCCCAGCAGCCGCAACAAGCGTTCGTGCACCGAGGGGCGTTCGAGCATGAGGGCCAGGTAGCTTTCGCGGCGCAGCAGGGGTTCGATCCAGTCGACCATGCGCAGCACGGCTTCTTCGCTGACGCGGCCTTCTTGCAGCCATTGGGCGGTGCGTTGCAGCAGGCGCATCAGGCGGCCCCGGGCGTCGTCGCGCAGGGCTTGCACGCGGGGATTGCCCGGCCATTGGGCCAGGCGCTCGCCAATGCGGCCTTTGAACACCCCGGCAATGCCATCCAGCTCGGCCGGTTCGCGTTGACCCGCTTTGCCGTTGCAGCCTTTGCACTCCCGGTCACCGCCCAGCAGGATGTCAAATTCTTGCGCCACCACTTCGCGGTGGGCGTCCAGGGCACTCAAAAACTCGCAGGTGTTGGCGTGGCCCAGGGTCTGGGCGATCCAGGCCAGGTCGGCATCGGCCGTGGGCAGGATGTGGGTTTGCTGGTCGTCCAGGTACTGAATGCGGTGCTCTACCTGGCGCAAGAACACATAGGCCGCGCTCAAGGCATCGGCCGTGGCTTGGGGCATGAGGCCCGCTTTGGCCACGCGTTGCAGCGCGTCCAGCGTGGGGCGCGTGCGCAACTCGGGAAACTGCCCACCGCGCACCACTTGCAGCAGCTGCACGGTGAATTCGATCTCGCGGATGCCGCCGCGTGAGAGCTTGACATCGTTGGCGCGCTCGGGGTGCCCGGCGCTGCGTTTGGAGGCGTGGTCGCGGATTTGCTGGTGCAGCGTGCGCAGCGACTCGAACACGTTGTAATCCAGATATCGGCGAAACACAAAAGGCAGCACCACGGCGCGCAGCGCTTGGGCCGAGCCATTGGTGACGGCGCTGCGGGGCGCAACGACGCGGCTTTTCATCCAGGCAAAGCGCTCCCATTCTCGGCCTTGCACCAGCAAATACTCTTCCAACGCGTCGAGCGAGACCACGCTGGGGCCTGAATTGCCATTGGGGCGCAGGGCCAAGTCCACCCGAAACACAAAGCCGTGTTCGGTGGTCTCGCCTATCAGGGCGTACATGCGCTTGACGGCGCGGCTGAAGTATTCCTGGCACGAAACCTTGTTGCGGCCTTCGCTGTTGCCCCGGGTTTCGCCATCCTGGTCGTACACATAAATCAGGTCAATGTCACTCGACACGTTCAGCTCGCGCGCGCCCAGCTTGCCCATGCCAATGATCCACATCTCGGCGCGTTGTCCGTCGGCTTTGGTGGGGACGCCGTGCAGCATGTCCAGATCGGCCATGACCTGCCGCCAGGCGATGTCGAGGGTGACTTCGGCCAGCCAGGTCATGCCGTGGGTGACCGCCGAGAGACCGGTCTGTTGGCTGCAGTCGAGTTGCGCCAGCCGCTCCAGGGTCAGCTGTCGCAACACGCGCACGGCCGCGCTGGTGTCCAGACCGGTGGCGCTCAAGGCCTGGAATGCTGCATTCAGGGTGTCGCGGGTGGGGACACCGGGCGCAAGAAGAGGCAGCACATCGGCATAGCGGCGGTGCAAGCGCTGAACAAAACGAGAATACAGGGCGCCCTCGGGGGTGTTGTCCGGGCCTGTGGCGGTGTCCTCCTTGGGCAGCTGACTGCGGGTCATAATTCCTGCTGACTTTCTGATTCAAACTTTTTGTGCCGACTTCCACCCTCTTGCCCCTGCTGAAACAACGCCGCCTCCACTGGCTGGCCGTTGGCGTTCGGTGCATGACTTGGGGTTTGTTGGTGGCCGGTTTGTTGCTGGGGATGGCGTGGGCCACATTGCATTTTTGGATTGTGCCGCGAATCGCCGAATTTCGCCCTGCACTTGAAACCATGGCCCGCCAAGCCATTGGCGTTCCGGTGCGCATTGGCGGACTGAGCGCGCATTCGTCAGGTTGGGTGCCTTCTTTTGAGCTGCGCGACCTGGCTTTGCTCGACCCACAGGGCCAAACAACGCTTCACCTGCCCAAAGCCTGGGTGGCCATCAGCTTGCGTTCGGCATTGCGCTTGCGCTTGGACCAGTTGGTGCTGGATGCGCCAGAACTCGACATTCACCTGGATGCACAAGGGCAATGGCGGGTGGCAGGACTGCCTTGGGACCACGGCTCAGCGGGCTCGGTGGCCGCGGACTGGTTGTTTTCACAAAGAGAAGTGGTGGTGCGCGGGGCCACGCTGCACTGGGAGCAGGAACTGCCCAACGGGCACGCCCCCAAGTCCAACACATCCCAAACCCATGCTTTAGACCGTTTGCCAAGGACTGCGACTCCGACCTCGCGCTTGAGTTTTCGTGACGTTGATGTGGTGCTGCGCAACACCGCACGGCGCCACGACGTGCGTGTCGATGCCACCCCACCCGAGGGTTGGGGCGAGCGTTTTGTCCTCATGGGCCGCTTCAGCCGTGGCTTGCTGTCAACCCACCCTGCCCGCTGGGCGGACTGGTCAGGTCAGGTGTATGCCGACTTTGCCCATGTCCGTGTGGCCCCATGGTTGGCGCAACTGCCCGAACACCTCACACTGGCTTGGCACATGGCAGGGGGGCATGGCGCTGTGCGCTTGTGGGGTGATGTGGACAAAGGCCAATGGACCGGTGGTTTGCTCGATGTGGCGCTGACAGACCTCAAGGTGGATTTTCAGCCGCATGGCTCACCCTTGACGCTGACCCAAGTGTCGGGGCGCTTGGGAGGCAAGTGGCATGGCAAGGGTTTTGAGCTGTGGACCCGCGATGTGGCTTTGGTGGACACCTCGGGTCTGAATTGGACTGGGGGCAATGGGTCGCTTGACTACACTTATGCCCAAGGAAAACAAGCCGCCCTGGGCCGCGTACACGCCGAAAAACTGGATTTGCTGGCCCTGCGACAAGTTGCTCTGCGCATGGCTTGGGATGAGCCGCTTTTGTCACGATTGCAAGAGATCACCATGGCCGGACAGGTCAAAGCCCTGCAATGGGAATGGCAAGGCGACTGGCTGGCTCCGACGCAGTTCGACACGCAATGGACGATCCACCAATTGTTGTTGCGTCACGATGCGCCCAAGCTGGGAACCCCGCCTTGGCCAGGGATTCAAAACGCCGATGTGATCGTCAAGCTGGGCTCAGCGGGCGGGCGACTGGACTTGCGCATGCCTCGGGGTGGTTCGGTGTTTTTACCGGGCATTTTGCAAGCCGCTGAGGTGCCTGTTCGTCAACTGAACGCCTTTGCCACCTGGGAGAAAAAAAAGCTGGCCCATGGCAGTGTGTGGCAAGTGCCGCAATGGCATGTGAAATTGGCCAACGCCGATGTGCAGGGTGAATGGCGTGGCCAGTGGCGGCAAGATCTGGCTGGCGACGGCCCGGGATGGCTTGACCTCCAAGGGGTGATCACACAGGCCGATGCGGCTGCAGCGCACCGGTATTTGCCCTTGCAATTACCCGAGTTGACTCGACACTATGTTCGGGACGCGCTCGTCAAAGGGCGATATGCCGACGTCAAAACCAAGCTCAAAGGTGATCTGGCCAACTGGCCCTTTGAGAGCGCAAAAGACGGTGATTTTTCAGTCTCGGGACGTCTGACGGGCGTGCAATTTGACATGGTGCCCCCCAGTTTGCTGCCGGAAACTGGCCCACGATGGCCGCACCTGCACGCCTTGCAAGGGCAACTGAGCTTTGACCGCACCGGGGTGAAGCTGACCGATGCGAGCGCACGTTTTGGCGATAACCCAAACGCTGTGTTGCTCAAAGCCGTAGCGGTTGACATCGCGGACATGCACCACGACCCCCAGCTGCAGTTGGTGGCCGAAGGCACTGGCGATGCGGCGCAATTTCTGGCGGTTGTTCAACAATCGCCCCTGGATCAGATGCTGTCGCAAGCCCTGCACAACACCCAGGCCACCGGGCCAGTGCAACTGCGTATGAAGCTGGGTTTGCCTTTGCTGAACCCTCAAGACAGTCAAGTCCAAGGCTCGGTCACTTTGGCGGGCAACAATGTGCGCATGACGGCCGCCACGCCCTGGCTGGAGAAAGTCCATGGCACCGTGCAATTCAACGAGTCAGGCTTTAAGGTGACCCAAACCCAAGCCCAGCTCATGGGCGGGACTGTGGTGATCGATGCAGACATGCACCCATCGGCCACACCGGGTGCGGCTTCGCCGGTCACTTTTGACATTCAGGGTCAGCTCAGTGCCGAGGGTTTGCGTGTTGCCAAAGATGTTGCCCCCCTGAACGTCCTGGCACAACACCTCACCGGTTCAAGCACTTACAAAGCACGCTTGAGCCTGCATGAAGGCCATGCGCAACTGTCGGTGCAGAGCACCCTTCAAGGTTTGGCCATTGCACTGCCTAACCCTTTGGGCAAAACTGCCCAAACCCTGCGGCCCTTGTCGCTGAACATCCGCAGCCAAGGCCAAGGGCCCCAATGGCAAGATCAGATTCAGATGCGGTTTGGAGACGAGGTCTCAGCCCACTATGTGCGCGACCTCTCGGGTCAACAGCCGCGGGTTTTACGCGGGGCTTTGGCCTTGGGTGTGCCCCCCGAGCAAGCACCGGCTTTGCCCGACAACGGCGTCACAGCACTTGTGGCGCTGGACCATTTGCTGATGGACGAATGGAAGGCCCTCGTTTCTCCCCCCAAACAAGCCTCGGCTGAAAGCCTTGCAGAATCGGCCGCCTTGCTCGCCTACCTGCCCACCCGCATCGGGCTGAAGGCGCAGACCTTGAGCGCTGAAGGCCGCACCTTGCACCAAGTGGCCGCTGGCGGCATCCGGGACGCCCACCAGTGGCAAATGAATGTGGACGCGCAAGAACTCAGCGGACACGTTCGATACCGACCGTCAACAGGCGATCAGCAAGGCTTGCTGTTTGCCCGTTTCAGCCGCCTGACCCTGCCGCCTTCTTCGGCCAAAGACGTGGAATCCTGGCTGGAGACCCCTCCCATTCAGTTGCCAGCGCTGGACATCGTGGTGGACGCTCTTGAGCTGCGTGGCAAAAAAATGGGCAAAGTGGACATTGAAGCGGTCAACACCACGGCCGCTCGCGCATCCAGCGCCTCTGGTGTGGAATGGCAGTTGAAAAAATTCAACATCACCTTGCCAGAGGGCACCCTGCGCAGCACGGGTCGCTGGTTGGCGGCCCATTCGGGCAAAACCCTGCGCCAAACAGAAATGAACTTTGTGCTGGATGTTCAAAATGCGGGTGATCTCTTGACCCGCTTGGGCACACCCGATGCCCTGCGGGGTGGTGCAGGCCAGCTTGAAGGGGTCATTCGTTGGCAAGGCTCGCCATTGGCTTTGCACTACCCCAGCCTGGACGGGCAATTTGAAGTTCGCATGGGGCGAGGCCAGTTTCTCAAAGCCGATGCAGGCGCTGCCAAATTGTTGGGCGTGCTGAGCCTTCAGGCCTTGCCACGGCGTTTGATGCTGGATTTTCGGGATGTTTTTTCTGAAGGATTTGCGTTCGATTCGGCACAAGGGCGGGTCAACATTGCGCAGGGCATGGCACAAACCCAAAATTTGCAAATTCGCGGTGTCAACGCACTCATACAGCTCAACGGCACGGCCGACATCGCACGCGAAACACAGCAGCTTCGGGTGCTCATCTTGCCTGTGCTTGATGCAGGCACCGCCTCGTTGTTGGCCGGCATCGCCGTCAACCCCGTGGTGGGGCTGACCACCTTTTTGGCCCAATTGTTTTTGCAAAATCCGCTCTCACGGGCCTCTGCGCAAGAATTCCTGATCGATGGCAGCTGGACCGACCCTCGCGTGACCCGTGTCGATTTGCGCACCACACCCGCCCAAACCCCATGAACACCCTGCGCCTCATGTTTTGGACGCGGTGGCGATGGCGCATCAAGCACTGGCGAACGCGGATGATGGATTGGCTGCCAGGGGGCGCGGGCCGACGTGCTTTGTGGGTGGCGCTGATGACCCTGGTGCTGGCCGTGCTGGTCACCTTGGTGTGGCTGGCCGGTCGTTACGAAGCCAGCCAGGTGCAAGCCGAGTTGGAACGCGACACCGCCGATGCCGTCAATGAATTGCGCACGCAGCTTTCGCGACATGTTCAGGCCATTCAGGGCGTACAAGCGGCCCAACCCAATGCCGCCCAGTGGCAACAAGAGATGCAGTCCTTGCTCAGGGAACACCGCGATTGGTTGCGTGTGGAGTGGCGCGACGCCGCACAAAATTTGCTGCACCATGCCGACTCCCCTTTGCGCAGCCCCGTTTTTGAACGCAACCCGCGCAGTGACATGCTCAACGAAACGCTGCAGTCCTGCCTTCGTGCACGTCGTTTGAGCGGCCCCGCCTATTCGAGCACCTATTTTTTACCTCAGGCCGATGGTTTGGGCTTAGAAGTGATGGAATTGTGTCTGCCTACGGTTCAAGCCGGTGAACTGATGGGCTTCACCGTGGTCACTTACGGTTTGCAAGAGTTGCTGCAAGAGCGTTTGGGTACAAGCTTTGGCCGCCGCAACGAGTTGTCATTCACCGAGCCCGATGGCACCCGCTTGGCCATTTCGGGCACACATCGGCGCGGTTTGAGGGTGTTCACCGCCCAGCAACTGGTGGACTTGCCGGGCAATACCCTGGTGCTGCGCATGGATTGGCGGCGGGGCGAGCCTGACCTGTTTCCCAACGTGTTGACCGCTCTGGTCACCGGCATGTCGATTGCACTGGTGACGGTGATGGTCTTGCTGGTCAAAGATTCGCGTCGCCGTTTGAAAGCCGAACGCGATTTGGCAGAAGCCCTTGCTTTTCGCAAAGCCATGGAAGACTCGCTGGTCACAGGGCTACGGGCCCGCGATCTGCAAGGCCGCATCACCTATGTGAACCCCGCTTTTTGCCAAATGGTGGGCTTGGATGCCGACATGCTCACAGGAAAAAATGCCCCCATGCCTTACTGGCCGCCCGAAATGGTGGACGAATACAAGCAGCGTCATGCCATTCGGCTGGCCGGCAATGTGCCGCCTCGCGAAGGCTTTGAGTCGGTGTTCATGCGCCAGGACGGCACACGCTTTCCGGTTTTGATCATCGAAGCGCCTCTGATCAGCGTTCACGGGCAGCAGACCGGCTGGATGGGTGCGGTGATTGACATCAGTGAACAACGCCGCATTGAAGAGCTGTCTCGGGCCAGCCAAGAGCGCTTGCAGGCGACCGCCCGCTTGGCCACGGTGGGCGAAATGGCTTCTTTGCTCAGCCATGAACTCAACCAGCCTTTGGCGGCCATTGCCAGTTATGCCAATGGTTCGCTGAATTTGCTCAAAGACCCTCAAGCCGTGCCCCAGACTTTGGACGATGTCCACATGGCGCTGCGCCGCATTGCCGAGCAAGCGCAACGGGCAGGGCGGGTCATCAGCAGCGTGCACGATTTTGTGCGCCGTCGGGACCAGGAACGCGAAGTGGTCTTGCCCCAGGCATTGATCGATGCCATTTCGCCCTTGGTGAACTTGCAAGCGCGAAAACTGCACGTCAGGGTGCACACCCGCATTGAGACCAAACTCCCCGGGGTGGTGTGCGACCGCACCATGGTGGAACAAGTGCTTTTGAACTTGGCTCGAAACGGCATGCAGGCCATGGATGTGCCCGAGTGTCGTGATCGTGTGCTGGTGTTGCAAGTCAAGCGTTCGGCAGCGCATGCAGAGTCAGACTGGGTCGAGTTTTCAGTCACCGATGTCGGTGCCGGCATTGCCGATGAGGTGGCCAAAAATTTGTTCACGCCTTTTTTCACCACCAAACCCGAGGGCATGGGTTTGGGTTTGAGCTTGTGCCGTACCGTGGTCGAGCAGCACGGCGGGCACCTGGACTTTGAGCCCTTGCAACCCAAAGGCACTGTTTTTCGTTTTACCTTACCCACTTCAGCGTCCGCGTACATGGGCGCATTGCCCGAGGATCAAGCAACGAACCGCGGTGTTGACGCTTTGCTATTGGATAAGATCAAAGCATGAATCTGACCGACACGCCCACCGTTTTCATCGTCGATGACGACGCCAGCGTGCGCGATGGCATGGCCTGGTTGCTGCGAACCCGGCGTTTGTTGAGTGTTCCCTTCAAAAGTGCCGAGAGCTTTTTGGACATGCTCAATGCCCACATTCCCCCTGCCCAAGACCCCAGCACCAACGCCCCGCTGCCCTCGGTGGCTGCTTGCATTTTGTTGGATGTGCGCATGCCCGGCATGAGTGGTTTGGCCTTGTTTGAACATTTGTTGTTCAGGGGCGTTGCACAAGCTTGGCCTGTGATTTTTTTGACCGGTCACGCGGACGTTCCCACCGCTGTGGACACCGTCAAACGCGGTGCCTTTGACTTTTGCGAAAAACCTTTTTCGGACAATGCCCTGGTCGACCGCGTCGAACAAGCCCTGGCTCTGTCGCAAGAACGCTTGATGACCCGCCAGCAGCAACAATTTCTGCGCACCCGATTGTCAGAGTTGACCGAACGCGAACGCGATGTGATGCATCTGGTGCTCGAAGGTCTGCCCAATAAATTGATCGCCGATCAACTCGACATCAGCGTGCGCACGGTCGAAGTCCACCGTGCGCGGGTGTTCGAAAAAATGGACGTCAAATCGGCTGTCGAATTGGCCAATCTGATGCGTTTGATTGCATGATGGTAAAAGCACCTTGGTCATCACCAAATCGTTTTTTTCGCTGCCGCGCATTGCCAGTTCTTTGGTGGTTTTGGCTGCTCACTGGCATTGTGGGCCTGAGCGCTTGTGCATTGCCCGGTCAAAGCCTTGAGCATTCTTCTTTACCTTACAACCCGGCCCGCAACGATTTGGCTTGGGCCGCCATGTCGCTGCTGGACACACGCTACACCTTGGGCGGGCGTGGCCCGGCCACAGGGTTTGACTGCTCTGGCCTGGTCGCGCATGTTTACAAAGAAGGAGCGGGCTTGTCCATCAAAGGCAGCGCCGCCGATCTGGGCCGCCAGTCACGCCCCATTGCAAAAGAGCGTCTGCAACCTGGGGATCTGCTGTTCTTCAACACCTTGGGCGCCCGCCATTCGCATGTCGGGGTGTACGTGGGTGAGGGCCGCTTTGTGCATGCCACCAATCCGCGCACCGGGGTGCGCATGGACAGCCTGAACAACCGTTACTACGCCCAGCGCTTTGAGGGTGCACATTCACTGCTGGACTGAGGCGCGCCCCATCATTTGGGTGGCTGTGCTGGTTTTTCAGGGGTCACAACAGTTGCTGGGTCTGCTGGGGCTGGTGATGGCGCTTCTTTCTCGGCTTCGGCCTGAGGCAATTCACCGTTCTTTCGCCCGGAAAACATGGTCCACCAGACAATCAGCACAAAAACAAGTCCCGCCAACAAAGCTTCCAGCAAAATCAGGCCCATGCGCCAACTCCTGTTCAACCGATTCAACCCGCCATGGGCAGCTTTGGCATTGGCCGCGATTGTAGGCAGCTTGGGCGGCTGCTCTTTTGCGCCTGTGGCCAAAAGCCCTCCCGTTGTACCCGCCATTGGCAGTGCCCAGGACACCGACCCCTTACCGAACGTCATCACCCAAGCCAAAAGCCGATGGGTGCCAGTGCACTGGAGCCATTTGCCAGGGCTGGAGACCGATGCGGTACACGAAGCGTGGCCGGCCTGGTTGCACAGCTGCCAGCGTCCGAGTAAAGCCTGGGCCAACTTGTGCCCTGAGATTCAAAGCTTGTCCAATGCATCAACACAAATGCAGCGCCAATGGATACGCCAAAACCTGCAGCCCTACCGGGTGGAGTCCAGCGAGCAGCGAACCGACGGCTTGCTGACGGGCTATTACGAACCCGTGTTGAACGCCTCACGCCTGCCGCGCCAAGGCTTTGCTGTGCCGCTTTACGCACCGCCTGCCAGCCTGGTCCAACGCAAGCCTTGGTACACCCGTCAAGAAATCGAAACCCTGCCTGCTGCCCGTTCAGCCTTGCGCGGCAAGGAGCTGGTGTACCTGGCTGACCCGGTGGACGCCATGGTGTTGCACATCCAGGGTTCAGGCTTGATCCATGTGGCCGAGCCCGATGGCCGCCAACGCCTGGTGCGCTTGGCCTTTGCCGGCACCAATGAGCAGCCTTATAAAAGCATTGGTCGCTGGTTGTTGGACCAAGGCTTGATCCGCGATGCCAGCTGGCCTGGCATCAAGCAATGGATTGACCGCAACCCTTCTCGGGTGAACGAGTTGCTGTGGCAAAACCCGCGTGTGGTCTTTTTCAAAGAAGAAGCTTTGCCGCCGGGCACTACACCTCCCGGACCCAAAGGTGCGCAAGGGGTGCCGTTGACGGCCGAGCGCTCCATTGCGGTAGACCGGGGAAGCATCCCGTATGGCACACCCGTGTGGATGCGTTCGCAAGGGCCACAAACATCGTTTGACAAACTGGTGCTGGCCCAGGACACAGGCACCGCCATTGTGGGTGCTGTGCGTGCCGACTATTACGCCGGTTCAGGTCCAGCCGCTGGTGAATTGGCAGGCCGGTTGAAACAGACATTGCAGTTGTGGGTGTTATGGCCCAAGTGAGTTTGATCTGTCGCCCAGGCTGTGCCGCCTGCTGTACCGCTCCGTCCATTTCGTCGCCCATTCCGGGCATGTCCCATGGCAAACCGGCGGGTGTACCCTGTGTGCAACTCGACAAGGAACTGCGTTGCAAAATTTTTGAACAACCCAGCCGTCCGATGGTGTGTGGGCAATTGCAAGCCTCGTGGGATATGTGCGGCCCACACGACGATGGCGGGCAATTTGCGCGGGTTTATTTAACGCGTCTGGAGCAGTTAACACGCCCAGAGTGATGTCCGCGCCATTGCGCTTTGTCTCTTTGTAAAAGCCCATCATGATCGTTTACTTTTGAGGTGTTCGGTCTTTGCCAACTCAGAACCACATTTGAGCTGAGTCGCCAAAACGTCATCCTTTCCAAATGCCCATGATTTAAGCTGGTTTTTTTTTATTTGGAGCTTCGTTCATGGCGTTTGACATCTCTTCCCTCAAAGACAGCGTGCACCCCGACGAGTGGCAGTTGCGCACCGATTTGGCCGCTTGCTACCGCTTGGTGGCGCTGTACGGCTGGAGCGATTTGGTGTTCACCCACATCAGCGCCAAGCTACCGCATTCGGTGGCCGGTGATGAGCACCAGTTTTTGATCAATCCCTATGGCTTGATGTTTGACGAGATCACCGCATCCAGCTTGGTCAAGGTAGACATGGCGTGCAACAAGCTTCATGACAGCCCGTTTTCGGTCAATCCAGCAGGTTTTGTGATCCACAGCGCGGTGCACGAGGCACGACCCGATGCTGGATGCGTCTTGCACACCCATACACGCGCCGGTGTGGCCGTGAGCGCTCAAAAGCATGGGGTCCTGCCCATCAGCCAGCAAAGCACCTTTGTGCTGGCTTCTCTGGCCTATCACGGGTACGAAGGCGTGGCAATCCGCGACGACGAAAAAGCCCGACTTCAGGCTGATTTGGGCGAAGCCAATTATTTGATGCTTAACAACCATGGCCTGTTGACCGTGGGTAAGACGATTGCCGACGCATTTTTGTCCATGTACACCTTCGAAAATACCTGTCGTATTCAGGTAGACGCATTGGCCGGTCAATCCAGCGCAGCGGATCTCACGGCCGTGGACCCGCAAATTTTGAATGGCGTCGCCACAGCCATGCGTGTGCAGACGGGGGGCTTGGGTGGTGCGTTTGTATGGCCTTCTTTGCTGCGCAAACTGGAACGCGAGAGTCCTGGTTACAAAAATTGAGTCAGTTTTCTTGTCCTGAACCGCCTTGAGGGGCGGTTTTTTTTCGACTGTCGTGTTTTGCGAGAACCCCTTTTTTTGCAAAACGACTTGTTCTTGTTCTTCTATATTTCTATTTTAATCAATAGTCATAGTAGATAAGGCACACACTTTTCTGTGGATAAGTGTTTTTTCCTTTTTAAAAACAATGATTTGTATGTCTTCCGAGCATGTGTGTGACAGTGCTTTTGGTTTGTACCTCCTTTATGAACAACTTTGGACAATGCCTTTGGTCTGTGGACAAGTGCCCAGTTGCTCTTTTGTTATGCACAGGGTTGGGATTATTTTTGTTGTTCTTGAGACTGAGCGCCCATTTGTCCCTTGCTGGTATGACTTTGAAAGCGTGTTGGGTCACGTTCACAACCGGTACACACATCTCGCTTGTCAAGGTTTCCATCGTTTGAGCAACAAAGCATTGGCCATGACACTGACCGAGCTGAGCGCCATGGCAGCACCAGCGATCACTGGGTTCAAATATCCCAAGGCTGCCAACGGAATGCCAGCGACGTTGTAGGCAAAGGCCCAAAACAGGTTTTGCCGAATTTTGGCCACCGTGCGTGCCGAGATGTCGAGTGCCGCACCCACCAGCGCCAAATCGCCCCGCATCAGGGTGATGCCTGCAGCATGCATGGCCACATCGGTGCCATTGCCCATGGCCATGCCCACATCGGCGGCTGCCAATGCTGGCGCGTCGTTCACACCATCGCCCACCATGGCCACAACCCGGCCACCCATACGCAGTTTTTGCACTTGTGCAGCCTTGTCACCTGGAAGCACGTTGGCCAACACTTCGCCATCTTCCGGGCGCAAGCCCAGACGGCGCGCCATGGTTTCTGCGGCGGCTTGGTTATCGCCCGAGATCATCACCAGCTTCAAGCCGCGCGCTCTCAAAGTGGTCAACGCTTGCGCTGCACCTGGCTTGGGTTCGTCACCAAAGGCCATGAGCAGCAATCCTTGCACACCCCTGTCGGTGCGCTCGGCCAGAGTCGACAAAGTTGCGCCTTGTGCTTGCAGCATCGGCACATCGGCCGCCCAGAGTGCCGGGTTCATGCCTTCTTGCTGCAACCAGGGCAAACTGCCCAGCAACAGCTGTCGCCCATCAACGCTGGCCTTCACGCCTCGGCCTGGCACAGCGCTGAGGTCGGTGGGGTTTGTCAGATTCATATTTTGCGCTTGGGCCGCGGTGAGCACGGCACGCGCCAACGGGTGTTCGCTGCCACTTTGCACACTGGCAGCCCAGCCAAGTGCCGCTTTGGCGTCTTGCCCCGGCGCAGCCACTTGGTGTATCAAGCGGGGCTGCCCCACCGTCAGGGTGCCGGTTTTGTCAAAGGCCACCGTTTGCACACGGTGCGCCATTTCCAAGGCTTGAGCATCTTTGATCAAAATACCGTGTTTCGCAGCCACCCCGGTGCCTGCCATGATCGCCACGGGCGTGGCCAGGCCCAGTGCGCAAGGGCAAGCAATCACCAGCACGGCCACCGCGTGGATGAGGGCGGTTTCAAAATTTGCCCCCACGAACAACCATGTGGCCAAGGTCATCACGGCCACCAACAAAACTACCGGCACAAAAATCTCGGCCACTTTGTCCACCAGCCGCTGAATTGGCGCTTTGGCTGCCTGCGCGTCTTCCACCAATCGGATGATGTGTGAAAGCACGGTTTCATGCCCCACCGCCGTCACGCGCATCAACACACGGCCATCGCCGTTGATCGAGCCCCCCGTGAGTGACGCGCCTAAAGTTTTATTCACGGGCAGAGGCTCACCGGTCAACATGGATTCATCAACTTGGGTTCGGCCTTCAAGCAGCTCGCCATCGAGCGGAAAGCGTTCACCAGGCCGCACGACGATCCGATCCCCGGTCAGGATTTCGTCCACGGGCACATCCACTTCGCCGTCTTCACTCATCCAGTGCGCTTTGTCGGGCCGAAGTGCATGCAAAGCGCGAATGGCTTCGGTAGTTTGGCGTTTGGCGCGGGCTTCGAGCCATTTGCCCAACAAGACCAGGGTGATGACGACGGCCGAGCCTTCAAAGTAAAGGTGTGGTGCGTGACCTTCGTGTGCGGTAAGCCACAACCAAACCGACAACAGCCAACCTGCCGTGGTGCCCAAAGACACCAGCAGATCCATATTGCCCGTGAACGCCTTGAGCGCATGCCAGCCGGCTTTGTAAAAACGGGCCCCCAATATGAACTGTACCGGTGTGGCCAACGCAAATTGAACCCAGGACGGCAGCATCCAATGCTGGCCCCACAGGTCTCCCAGCATGGGCAAAACCAGCGGTGCAGACAACAGCAAACCCCAAGCTATCGGCGCAAAACCAGCCCATGGTGACGTGTTGTTTTCTGCGGCTTCCGTTGCTTCCAGTGAGCGGGGCTCGTAACCTGCATCGCGAATGGCACGGCGCAAACGCGCATCGGTGGTGTCTTCTGAAACAACTTTGATACGGGCAGTTTCGGTGGCCAAATTGACTGTGGCCGATTCAACACCAGGTACTTTCTTCAGCGCTTTTTCGACCCGTCCCACACATGAAGCGCAGGTCATGCCACCAATGCCGATGTCGTAAGTGCGGTGCTCGGTATTGATCTGTGTCATGTGTGATCCTGATTTTCGGAATATGCTTTGGCGCATTGATCCGGCCCGATGTCTACAGTCTTTAGCCCGTCGATTTGATGATCAAACAAGCTCAAGGAAACATCATGAACCAGTTTTTCAATGTGCAAGGCATGACCTGTGGTCATTGTGAAAAAGCCATCACCAAGGCCTTGATTGCCTTCGATCCACAAGCCAAAATTGTGATCGACCGCACGCTCAACAAGGTTGAAGTGGATTCAACAAAGACGCGCGTGTCTTTGCAGCAAGTGATTGCCCATGAAGGCTATCGCGTGGTTGTTTGATTTTTTTTAACCTGTCCAAGGAGTTTTCATGACAAAAAATGTTGGCGGTATTGACCGTATTTTGCGTATCTCAGCCGGGGTGATTTTGGTGGCTTTGGCCGCGATAGGCACATTAGGCGCTTGGGCTTGGGTTGGGCTGGTTCCTCTGGCAACAGGTTTGATCGGCTGGTGCCCGCCTTACAACTTGCTGGGCATCAACACCTGCAAAAACAAAAACGTCTGAATTCAGTTTCAAGCGCTTTATTCATCTTTACAAAGCACACCACAGGGCAGACACATCGCTTGGGCACACTTCAGTCACTCCATCACTGAAAAGGTGTTTTTCATGAAATCGATTCGTTTGTCCTTGCTTGCAGCAAGCTTGTTCCTTGTTATATCCAGTGTCAGTTGGGCCCAAAGTCCACCCGCAACGGATACAACAAATCCTCACAGCATGCACCATCATGGTGTTGAACGTCATGCCAAGCATTTGGCACAGCTCAAAGAAAAGTTGAACTTGTCCGGACAGCAAGATGACGCTTGGAAGAGTTTTACCCAAGCGATGCAAAAACCAGAGCACTCTGCCCGCCCTGATCGTTTGGCATTTGAAAAAATGACCACCCCTGAACGCCTAGAGCAGATGCAAAAAATGCGTCAGCAGCGTGATGTTCTGATGCAAAAGCGCGCCGATGGCATACAACTGTTTTACGCGCAGTTGAGCGCAGAGCAAAAGACTGTTTTTGATGCACAGTCTTTGCGCCACATGTCACGCATGCATGGTGGCATGCACGCCGCCAAAATGGATCACGCCAAGCACCATTGATGTTGTTTGGGTCTCTTTTTAACTGCCCTGCGGGGCAGTTTTTTTTGCATTCGATTTTTCTGTCTTGACTTGTATCAAATACAAAGAACCAAGTTTGGATAAGCTGTTTTGATGCACTCGTTCAAAACACCCCCTTCATCCCATGGCCTCAGTGGTCATCCATTACCACTGATATTGCCTATTGCCATTGACCAACCATTGCAATGGTTGGCATTGGGTTTCAAGGATTTTTCCAAAGCGCCTTGGTTGAGTAGTTTGCATGGTTTGATTTTGGCCATCGCAGGATTTCTCATTTCCTGGTTTGCACACGACCGTTTTTGGTTGCTGGCCGGTGGTTTGTCGGGCTTTCTGGTGATTGCCCCTGTTTTGGCCACCAGTCTTTATGCCATGAGTCGCGCCATTGAACGTGGCGAAGAAGTCAATTTTCGGCTCTTGATTCGTACGTGGACTCAATGGCAGCTGCGTTATCGCCAACAACCCGACAGTTATTGCTGTTTGGTCCGATTTGGCTTGTTGCTGACTTTGGCTGCTACAGGCTGGGTCATCACGTCCTCGGCATTGATCACCTTGTTTGCACCCATGCCCATTCATACCCCCATGGATTTCATACGCCATGTGGTGCTGGCTGAAAACCGTTTTTTATTTGAAATTTGGCTGGGACTGGGGGGGGTGATGGCCGCGCCGATCTTTGCATCGAGTGTGATTTCCATGCCTTTGTTGCTTGATCGCAAAGTGACGGTTTTACAGGCGGTTCTGACCAGTTGGAAAGCGGTGCTGATGCATCCCTTGCCCATGGCGTTTTGGGCCTTTTTGATCATGGGTTTCACTTTATTGGGTTTGATGTCCTTGTTCTTAGGGCTGATCCTGATCATTCCAATGCTTGGACACGGGAGTTGGCACGCATATCGCCACATGGTGGATGTTTCAGGTCTTGAAGAACGCATGTCAGGCCAGGGAGGCATGTGATGTGGTCTTTTTCAGAAGAAGAGTTTGCCTGGTTCGGCTTAACGATAGGCATTGGTGCCTTCATGCTTTATATGCTTTTCATCATTGGGCAGTTGGCTTGGGAATCCAAAGCTGGGAAGTTCGGAACTTTTGTGATTTTTTTAGGACTGGCTTTTGGGATGCTGGGCTTTGTGGCCAAAGGCTTCATTCAATGGTGGCTTGATCCCTGAAAAAACCTGTGGATAAAAATCGGACAAGTGATGACTTATCCACAGCTTGGTCCATTGATTCGAAGTTGTTCACGAAACGGTGACAGCAAAAATTCAGACTCACCCACAAGCGTCAAGCTTCACTAAGTCTTTGTCATGATTTGATTAATCATATTTATCCACAGTCAAACACTGACTCTATCTACTACGACTATTTAAAGATATAAATCCAATCTAAGATAACAAAAAACCACAGTACTGTTAAAATTTGTGTCTTTTGCTCCTTGATTTGACCATGGCGCTCGTTTCAGAAGACCCATCCCTGCACTGTTACGACATCAAAAGCGCTGATTTGCCTTTGGTGGCCTTGCTGCTCAAAACTACCCAAATCGACAAGGTTTCACAAGCACTTGCTCGTCAACTTTCTGAGAGTCCTGGTTTTTTTGAAAACGAACCGGTGATCATTGATTTGAGTGGCGTCACAGTCCCTGAAGACAAAACGCTCGAATTTTTGGATCTTTCATCTTTGATGCAAGTTTTGCGTCAACACAGTCTGCTTCCCTTGGGTATCAAAGGGGCCAATGGGCCACTTTTGGAGCTGGCCAGGGCCTTGGGCTTGGTGGATGCTTCCGATGCCCGTGTGAGGCGTTCCCTGCCCTTGGCTGAGGCTGAACCCATCACACCGCTTGTTGTACAAACCCAAAATGTCCCCTTGGGCGCTCTGGTCATCGATAAACCTTTGCGTTCGGGTCAGCAGGTGTATGCCAAAGGACGTGATTTGGTGATGTTGGCCATGGTCAATCCAGGCGCTGAACTCATTGCGGATGGCCATGTCCATGTCTATGCCACCTTGAAAGGCAAAGCGATTGCCGGGGCTCGTGGCAATACCCAAGCACGCATTTTTGCGCAGTGTATGGAGCCTGAACTGTTGTCCATTGCTGGGGTTTATCGCACCAGTGAACACGCTTTGCCCAACGATGTGCTGGGCAACGCAGCTCAAGTCTGCCTTCAAACGGGGCCAGACGGCGACAAGTTGTTGATTTCTCCTCTGAAAACTTGATTCTTTTTTGGTCTTAGAAAGTTAAACCATGACAAAAATTGTTGTTGTGACATCTGGCAAAGGCGGCGTGGGTAAAACCACGACCAGTGCAAGTTTTTCAACCGGCTTGGCGATGAAGGGTTTCAAAACTGCTGTCATCGATTTTGATGTGGGTCTGCGCAATCTTGATCTCATCATGGGTTGTGAGCGTCGTGTGGTCTATGACCTGATCAATGTGATTCAAGGCGAAGCCAACCTCAATCAAGCCTTGATCAAAGACAAGCAATGTGACAACCTTTATGTGCTTGCCGCCTCACAGACACGCGACAAGGATGCTTTATCGCTAGAGGGCGTTGAAAAGGTTTTGAAAGACCTCAGTGCCATGGCCTTTGATTACATTGTTTGCGACTCACCGGCTGGAATTGAAACAGGTGCTTTATTGGCGATGTACTTTGCCGACGAGGCTTTGGTGGTGACCAATCCTGAGGTGTCTTCTGTCCGTGATTCGGACCGCATTTTAGGCATTTTGGGCAGCAAGACGCAACGCGCTATCGAAGGCACTGAGCCCATCAAAGAACACTTGCTGATCACGCGTTACAACCCGCATCGCGTCGAAGAAGGTCAGATGTTGTCCTTGCAGGATATTCAAGATATTTTGCGCATTCCTTTGATTGGTGTGATCCCAGAAAGCGAAAACGTGCTACAGGCCTCCAACCAGGGTACACCCGTGATCCATATGGCCAATACCGATGTGGCCGAAGCTTACAAAGACGTGATTGAGCGCTTTCTCGGTGAAGACAAGCCCATGCGTTTCATTGATGCAGAAAAAACCGGGTTTTTCAAGCGTTTGTTTGGGGGCAAATAAGCCATGTCTTTCCTTTCTTTTTTGATAGGTGAAAAGAAGCAAACAGCGAGTGTGGCCAGAGAGCGCTTGCAAATCATCTTGGCACACGAACGCAGTGGCCGTAACCCGTCTGAGCCCGATTACCTTCCTGATTTGCAGCGCGAGCTGGTTGCGGTCATCAGCAAGTACATCAAAATCAATATCGAGGACATCAAGGTCAACCTTGAAAGGCAAGACAACCTCGAAGTCCTTGAAGTCAAGATTGAGTTGCCAGAATCTCGCTGAAGTTGTCCCCATTGCGCATGCCCTTGAGCAACGGGGTGTTCAATCAATTTTTGACCAGCGATGCCCACAGGCTCCGTGCAGCCTGGATGTTGCGCTCTTTGACGTGACCAAATCCTTTGATGTTTTCAGGTACTCGCGCCACGCTCACAGCATGGCCGTGTGAACCGTTATCCAATTTGTTCAGCACAGCTTCTATGTGCTGCATGTATTCCCTGATCAATGCACGCTCTGTCTGGCGTTCTTCGGTTTTGCCAAAGTAATCCAGTTTGGTGCCACGCAAGCCTTTGAGTTTGGCCAGCACCTTGAAGCCTGTCAGCATGATGGGGCCAAACTTTCTCTTAACCAATTCTCCCTGGCTGTTGCGCCTGGACCAAATCGGTGGGGCCAGGTGGTAGTTGATTTTGAAGTCACCTTCAAAACTGTCTTGAATGCGTTCGACGAAACCTGTTTGTGTGTGCAAACGGGCCACTTCGTATTCGTCTTTGTAGGCCATCAGTCGGTACAGTTGACGCGCCACCGTTTCGCTCAGCAGTGTTTTGCCCAATGGCGCTTCAGTGGCTTGCACGCGGCCCACGATGTTTTGGTACAGCTGGGCATAAGCCGCGTCTTGGTAATCGGTCAAACGTGCCATGCGGTCGGCAATGATGTCCTCTAAGCTCTCACGTTTTTTGAACTGGATCACTTGGACGGGCTGCATGCGTTGCATCAGCGTGTCCAGTTGGTGCGCCGCATGACGCCCCCATTCAAAAGCGGTCAGGTTGTTTTTGACCTGCACATCATTGAGTTCAATGGCCCTAAACAAAGATTCGCGGCGCAAAGGTACCCAGCCCTTTTGCCAAGCGTAGCCCAGCAGCATGGGGTTCACATAGATGGTGTCCCCCATGAGTTGTTTGGCCAGGGCATCGGCATCAAAAGCGCTTACGCCCGAGATCCCAACCTGGGCGGTTATTTCAGCAAAACATTGCTCGGCCGGGTTTTGCCAATTGCCGTTCTTCACAAAAGCAGCGGTGGGTGTGCTGTTGCTGTTCAAGGCCACATGGGTGCGGCCAGCGCGCATGCGCAAAGTGGTTTCTTTGGAAGCGCTCACGATCGGGTCGCAGCCGATGATGAGGTCAGCCGCTGCCATGCTCACGCGGGTGGTGCGGATTTCGTCTTGCCCGTTGGCCACCAGGATGTGGCTCCAGGTGGCACCGCCTTTTTGGGCCAATCCTGCTGAGTCTTGCGTGACGATGCCTTTGCCCTCGATGTGTGCTGCCATACCCAGCAACTGGCCGATGGTGATGACACCTGTACCGCCCACACCCGCCACCACCATGCCCCAGGGTTCATGGATGATGGGTAAGGTGGGTTCTGGCAATGTGCCCAGGTCGGCTGGGTTGATGGCCGTGGTGGTCGAAGAGGCTTTCTTTTTGAATGTTCCCCCTTCGACCGTGACAAAGCTGGGGCAAAAGCCTTTGAGACAGCTGGTGTCTTTGTTGCAGGTGCTTTGGTTGATGGTGCGTTTGCGGCCCAAAGGTGTTTCGAGAGGTTCCACTGACAGGCAGTTGGACTGTACGCCGCAGTCACCACAACCTTCACACACTTCTTCGTTGATCATCACGCGCACAGCGGGGTCCACCATGGTGCCACGCTTGCGGCGGCGGCGTTTTTCAGTGGCACAGGTCTGGTCATAAATGATGACGGTGGTGCCTTTGATCTCGCGCATTTCTCGCTGAACGCGGTCGAGCTCATCCCGATGGAACACACGCACACCTTCAACCAAAGTCACGCCCTCGTATTTCTCAGGTTCGTCTGTGACCACCACGATGCGCCCTGCACCTTCGGCCTTCATGCTCATGGCAATCTGCACCACGCTGTGCCCCTCAGGCCGTTCGCCGATGGCTTGGCCGCCCGTCATGGCCACTGCGTCGTTGTACAAAATTTTGTAGGTGATGTTGACACCCGATGCCACGCTCTGGCGCACCGCCAAAATCCCGCTGTGGAAATACGTGCCGTCACCGATGTTGGCAAAGATGTGCTGGTCGGTGCAGAAGGGCTGCTGGCCTGACCATGGCACACCTTCACCCCCCATCTGGGTGAAGCCCGTGGTGCTGCGGTCCATCCAGAGGCTCATGAAATGGCAGCCAATGCCGGCCATGGCGCGTGAGCCTTCGGGCACTTTGGTGGAGGTGTTGTGTGGACATCCGGAACAGAACCATGGGGTGCGTTCGGCGGCTGCACCCAAGGTCAGGGTTTGCAAGGGTTTTTCTTTGGCATCCAGAACCGTCAGGTGGGCATCGATGCGGGCGGTGGTGTCGGCATCGATGCCCAGTTTTTTCAAACGTTTGGCAATGGCCCGCGCAATGATGCCCGGTGTCAGGTCGGCGTTGGCCCGCAGCAGAGTGCGTTCGGTCGGATTGGCTGTTGACCATTCGCCACCCGAGGTGTCGCCATCGGCCTCGTCGAATTTGCCCACAATGGTGGGACGCACATCGTCGCGCCAGTTGTACAACTCTTCCTTGAGTTGGTATTCGATGACTTGGCGTTTTTCTTCGACCACCAAAATTTCGCGCAGACCTTTGGCAAATTCGCGGGTGGTGTGCGCTTCAAGGGGCCAGACCACGCCCACTTTGTGCACCCGGATGCCCAAGCGTTGGCAGCTGGCGTCGTCCAGACCCAGATCGAGCAGGGCCTGACGCGTGTCGTTGTAGGCCTTGCCACTGGCCATCAATCCGAACCGATCGTTGGGTCCCTGGATGACGTTGTGGTTGAGTTTGTTGGCGCGGATGTAGGCCAAGGCGGCGTACCACTTGTAATCAAACAAACGTGCCTCTTGTTCCAGCGCGGTGTCGGGCCAGCGGATGTGCACGCCGCCAGGGGGCATGACAAACTCAGGCAAGACAATCTGCACACGCTCGGGATCAATGTGCCCGGTGGCGCTCGATTCGACGATTTCCTGAATCGTCTTCATGCCCGACCAGATGCCAGCAAAACGGCTCAAAGCGATGGCGTGCAGGCCTTGGTCCAGGATGTCTTGCACGCTGGCTGGGAAAAACACCGGTAGGCCGCAGGCCTTGAAGATGTGGTCGCTCTGGTGCGCTGCGGTGGAGCTTTTGGCCACATGGTCATCGCCCGCCACGGCCAGCACCCCGCCCCAGGGTGTGGTGCCCGCCATGTTGGCGTGTTTGAACACATCGGAGCAGCGGTCTACACCCGGGCCTTTGCCATACCAGATGCCAAACACGCCATCGAACTTGTTGGTGCCAGGTGGCGCAAAGCCCAGTTGCTGGGTGCCCCACAAAGCGGTGGCCGCCAACTCTTCGTTCACGCCGGGCTGGAATACGATGTGCTGCGCCTTGAGGTGGTCTTTGGCTTTCCACAGCGACTGGTCGTAGCCGCCCAGCGGGGAGCCTCGGTAACCGCTGATAAATCCCGCTGTGTTCTTGCCCTGCAGCGCATCGCGTTGTCGCTGTAGCATGGGCAGTTTGACCAAGGCCTGCACGCCGCTCATGAAAGCGCGGCCGACATCCAGGCTGTATTTGTCGTCCAGCGTTACCGTTTCTAAAGCCTGACGAATCGATTCGGGCAAGGGGGCGTTCATGGTCTGTCCTGCATCTGAAAAGGAATCCACAGTGTAGGACGCTGTGGCCGACAGGTGCTTGCTTTCGGTGACAGGATTTGCCCTATGATTTGAATGAATCTTGCTCAAAAGGGCTTATTTTGGAAACACTGGACAAATTTGATTGGGCCATCTTGAATGAACTGCAAACACATGGCCGCTTGACCAATGCCGAGTTGGCGCAGCGTGTGGGTTTGTCTGCAGCGCCTTGCTGGCGGCGGGTGCGTGCGCTTGAAGATGCGGGTGTCATCAAAGGCTACCGCGCCGACATTGACCGCCAAAAAGTGGGCTTGGATGTCTTGGCTTTTGTCCGGCTGGACGCCGAGCGCAACCGGGGTGATATCACACGACAACTGGAAGATGCCATTCGCAAAATTCCAGAAGTCGTGTCTTGTCATTACATCAGTGGCACCGGCACCTTTGAGCTGCAGGTGGTCAGCAAGGACCTGAACACCTTCAGCCAATTCGCCCGCGATGTGTTGATCAACCTTCCCAATGTGAAAGACCTGCACACCAGCTTTTCTTTGGGCGAGGTCAAGGCTGCAGGGGCCTTGCCTTTGAAGACCTGAGGCAGTTTGCGAATCAGCAGTGTCCGAGCGAGCTTGGACCTGTCATCAGCCGCAGCTTGTCAGGGGTTCAAACCCCAAAGTTCACGCGCCCACAAGATGCGCATCAGGCGGACCTGGATTTGATGGGTGTTGAAGGCGGTGATTTGCTTCGCCAGCGTGGAGGGAATCAGGGTTATTCCATCCGTGCCACAGAACTGCGAAACGGGAAGGCTGCCGGCATTCTCAAAGTCTTGCAGGGCGATCTGGATCATTTCCCTGCCTGTGTCATGGCACGCTTGAACCCATGGATGGGTGTGCGAACCAAGACCCTTTTGATGACACCTGCCTGTAAAATAAGCAGATTCAGTGACCCCATGGCAGGGTAACCCACAGCGCAGGCAGCGCCCTTTACTGGCCTTCATCCAAGGCGGATTTTTCATGCTTTACCCTCAAGAATTTGATGTCATCGTGGTCGGTGGCGGACATGCCGGAACAGAAGCCGCGCTCGCGGCCGCCCGCATGGGTTGCAAAACGCTTTTGCTCAGCCACAACATCGAGACGCTGGGGCAGATGAGTTGCAACCCCTCCATTGGTGGCATCGGCAAGGGCCACTTGGTCAAAGAGGTCGATGCGCTGGGTGGTGCCATGGCTTTGGCCACGGACGAAGGTGGCATCCAATTTCGCATCCTCAACAGCTCCAAAGGTCCTGCCGTTCGTGCCACCCGTGCCCAGGCCGATCGCATTCTTTACAAAGCGGCCATTCGCCGCATGCTCGAAAACCAGCCCAATTTGTGGTTGTTCCAGCAAGCCGTGGACGATTTGATGGTGGAGGGCGATCGGGTGGTGGGGGCGGTCACGCAGGTGGGCATCCGTTTCCGTTCACGCACCGTGGTGTTGACCGCAGGCACATTTCTCGACGGCAAGATCCATGTGGGCTTGCAAAACTATGCGGCGGGCCGCGCGGGTGATCCACCGGCGGTCAGCTTGTCGGCGCGTTTGAAGGAGTTGAAGCTGCCACAAGGTCGTTTGAAAACGGGCACACCGCCGCGCCTGGACGGCCGCACGATTGACTTCAGTCAATGCACCGAGCAACCGGGTGACGGTGTGCCCGGTGGCATGAACGAAAAGGGTGGGGTGCCCGTGTTCAGTTTCATGGGCCGGGCCCAGATGCATCCGCAGCAAGTGCCGTGCTGGATCACGCACACCAATGAGCGTACACACGACATCATCCGCTCGGGCTTTGACCGCAGCCCCATGTTCACCGGCAAGATCGAGGGTGTCGGTCCGCGTTACTGCCCGAGTGTGGAAGACAAAATCAACCGCTTTGCCGACAAGGACAGCCACCAGATTTTTCTGGAACCCGAAGGCCTGACGACCCACGAGTACTACCCCAACGGCATCTCGACCAGCTTGCCGTTTGACATTCAGTACGATCTGGTGCGCTCGATGAAGGGTCTGGAAAACTGCCATATCCTGCGTCCCGGCTATGCCATCGAATACGACTACTTTGATCCCCGGGCCCTGAAGAACAGTTTTGAGACCCGACAGATCAATGGCTTGTTCTTTGCTGGACAGATCAACGGTACCACCGGTTACGAAGAGGCGGCAGCTCAAGGCTTGTTCGCCGGCATCAACGCTGCGCTGCAATGCCGGGGCGAAGCGTCCTGGTTGCCAGCACGCGACCAAGCTTATTTGGGTGTGTTGGTTGATGATCTGGTCACCCAAGGCGTGACCGAGCCTTACCGCATGTTCACCAGTCGTGCTGAGTTCCGCTTGCAGCTGCGCGAAGACAATGCAGATGCCCGTTTGACCGAAGTCGGTCGCCAGATGGGTTTGGTGGATGATGCCCGTTGGGATGCGTTCAGCCGCAAGCGCGATGCTGTTTCACGTGAAACAGAACGCCTGAAGTCCACCTGGGTGAGCCCGCGCAACCTGCCAGCCACCGAATCTGAGCGTGTGTTGGGCAAGGCCATTGAACACGAGCACAACCTGTTTGATCTCTTGCGAAGACCGAATGTCAGTTATCAAGCCTTGATGTCTTTGGACGAGGCGCGCATGTCCAGCAACGATGTTTCACGTGAAACCTTGGGCGAGCTGAGTGTTCCTGTGATTGAGCAGGTGGAAATTGCGGCCAAATACTCAGGCTACATAGATCGACAAAAAGGTGAAGTTGAGCGTGCCGCTTTTTACGAGCACCTGCGCTTGCCCGAGAATCTGGATTACATGCAGGTTGCTGCCTTGTCGATTGAAGCGCGACAAAAACTGGCCAAACACCGTCCTGAAACCCTGGGCCAGGCTTCGCGCATATCGGGCATCACACCTGCCAGTGTCTCTCTCTTGCTGATCCACTTGAAGAAAGGTGGGTTCAAGGGTTTCATGAAAGCCGATGAAGAAGGTGTCAATGCATGAGTGCGAATTTGGAACCAGGGTTGCGCTCGGGGGCAGAAACGCTTGGTTTGACACTGTCGGATGGGCAAGTTCAAAGTTTGTTGGGCTATGTGGCACTCATCCAGAAGTGGAACAAAGTCTATAACTTGACAGCGTTGCGTGAACCTGCCGACATGCTCACGCACCATCTTTTGGACAGCCTGACAGCGGTGGGTCCTTTGACCCGGCACACCCAAAGAGCGGCTCTTCGAGTGCTCGACGTGGGTTCAGGTGGGGGACTTCCGGGGGTGGTGCTTGCCATTTGCATGCCAGAGTTGAATGTGACTTGTGTGGACACGGTGGCCAAAAAAGCCGCCTTTGTACAGCAAGTGGCGGTGAGTCTGAAATTGACTAACTTGCGAGGTTTGCATGCGCGCGTGGAATCTTTGACCGATCCGTATCAGGTCATTTGTTCGCGTGCATTTGCCTCATTGCCTGACTTTGTCACTTGGTCTCGTTTAACCTTGGACGAGCGTGGGGTCTGGATGGCCATGAAGGGAAAGCACCCTCAAGATGAAATCGATGCTTTGCCTGAGGATGTGAAAGTGTTTCACGTGGAACCATTGACGGTGCCTGGTTTGGATGTTGAGCGCTGCATGGTTTGGATGAAGCCTGAAACAACAAGCTTTTGACCGGGTCGAAAATGCGGGGTGACTGAACCCTATCATTTGCTTGAGCTTGGATTGACCGAGGTATTTCGCTGGTTCGGGTCACTTGAAAACATGAGGAACTATGGTTCCGTCCCGAAGACGTTTGCATGAACGCTTTTTTGTAGGAGCGGCGCCCTCGCCACGATGGAGCCTCGCAGACCACCACCCATCGCCCTGGGGGCAGGGCTCCCACAAAAAGCAGGCATTTCTCTGTAGACATGATGGATGACCTGCCCACCTGACAAACGTGGGTTAAGTTAATGGGTGTGAAACCTTTATCAACCCAGTGCCACAACTCAGGAGGCAGGTCATGAAACAGTTTAACGAA
>JAIXOX010000088.1 GCA_027486555.1 Comamonadaceae bacterium | reverse complement strand
CGACAACGGCATGCTCAACACCACGGTGTTTGCGGTGACGGCGGCAGACAACGCCAACGTCACGGCGATCTGGGCGCACACCCAATCGACCACGGGCGACAACACGGTGGATTCGTTCGAGTTGAACCTGCTGGCCACGGTGAACACGCTGGGCAACGAGTTTGGCATCCACAACTTCATGCCCAAGCCGGTGCCCCCAGTTTTGCCGGTTTAACGTTTGCCCGCAGCGGGGTGTTTCAGATTCACCCCGCTGCAACTTTTTGGCTGTGTAGGTTTTTTCCTTGCTTGGACACCGCCGCTGGTTTACCGGCGGCGTTTTTTTTGAAGCCTTGGCCTGTCAAGTTGGTGCGGCCCGGGGGTGCTGTGGAGATGTTTTGTGCCCACCATTTTGTTTGTATCTGAAGCCTGCCTGCTGGACCGCAAAAGTGGCGCAGCGCAAAGTGTGCGTGCCCAGCTCAAAGCCCTGGCCCGTGTGGGCTGGCAGGCCCACGCGGCCACCATGGCGCTGTTTGACGGCGACACCGAGTACCCGCGGCATGCGGCCCACCCGGCGCTGTCACCCTTGCCCTCAGCTGGCAGCACCGTGGCGCTGGACGACGAGGGTGTGGCGCACACGCTGTACATGACGCATTCAAGCCGCCAACAGGCCGCGAGGCCTTGGGAGCTGCGGGCTTTTCATGAAATGGTCGAGCAGGTGCTGGCCCGTGTGCAGCCCGATGTGGTGCTGACCTACAGCTCGCCGCTGTTGCAGCCGCTCTTGGCCCAGGCGCAGCAGCGGGGCGCGCTCACGGTGTTTTATGTGGCCAACCCGAGCTACGCCCTGGCCGAGTCGCCGCCGTTTCGTTTCATTGACGCATTTGTGGTGCCCTCGCAGGCCATGGTGGCGCTGTACCGCGACAAGCTGGGCACCAACGCGCAGGTGGTGCGCGACCTGGTCAGCCCGCCCTTGGACGGGCGGCGCAACCTTGCGCCCGCGCGTGTGGCGGCGCGCAAGGCGCAGCGATTTGTGACCCTGGTCAACCCGGAGCCGGCCAAAGGCGGGCTGTTTTTTCTGAACTTGGTGGAGCAGGCGCGGGTGCTGACGCCGGGGCTGCGCTTTCGTGCCGTGGAAAGCCGCTGGGGCCGGGCCGACTGGGCTCGCCGTGGCGTGAGCGCGGCGGTGCTGGACGCGGTGGACTGGCAGCCGCGCACCGACGACATGGCCCGCATTTATGACGAAGCGGCGCTGCTGCTGGTGCCCTCGCTGTGGTTTGAGGCTTCGGCCCGGGTGGTGGCCGAGGGTTTGCTGGCCGGTGTGCCCGTGCTGGCCATGAAGTCTGGTGGCATTGAGGAACAGCTCAACGGTGGGGGCTTTGTGTTTGACCTGCCGCCCGCCCTGCAGGCGGACCACCTGGCCCCGCCCGACAAAAAAGACCTGCACCAGTGGCTGCATTACATCCGGGTGCTGATGAACGAGGACGCGCTTTACACCCAGGCGGTGCAGCTGGCCTTGGCAGCAGCCCGCCTGCACGAGCCTGCCCACGCCGAAGCGGCGGCAGTGGCCGTTTACGAGGCGATCGCCAAGCAGCCGGCACTGGCCAGCTTGGGCGGGCAAGCGGACATGCAGCAGCGCCTGGCCGAACAGCGCGCGCGCATGAACGCCACCCGCGAGGCGGTGAACGCCCGGCTGGAAGGCCCGGGGGCCGATCTGGCCAGCCACGACGAAAGCCGGGGACCCTATGTGGCTTTGGTTCAGCAGTCGCTGGCGCAACCGGCCATTCGCGATGCGCTGCAAGCCGCCAAGACCCAAGAGCTGGACCGCGCGCGCGCCATTTTGGAGCAGTACCTGCGCTTGCTGCCCGAAGACATCACCGCGCTGGGCTTGCTGGCCGACGTGGCCGACCAACAAGAACGCGAAGCCGAAGCCCGCCGCCTGATGGAGCGGGTGGTGCAGCTGGCCCCGGGCTTCATGCCCGGGCACCTGCAGCTGCTGCGCTACCTGCGCCAAGCGGGTGACGCCGAGGCGGCGCTGGTGCACAGCTTTGCCCGCCTGGAACGCGCACCCCAGCAGCCGCGTTACCTGGCCATGCATGCGGGCTTGCTGGTGCAGGCCAACCGTTTTGAAGAGGCGATGGGTGTGTACGAGGCGTTTTTTCGCAGCCAAGCGGGCACGGCCAACGACTGGATGCAGTACGCGCTGGCGCTCAAGACGTTGGGTCAGCAAGAGCAGGGCGTGGCCGCGTACCGCCGGGCCATTGAGTTGGCACCGGGCATGGGGGCGGCTTGGCATGCGTTGTCCAACATGAAACTGGCGGTGTTCACACCCGAGGATGTGGCGGTGATGGCGCAGCAGCTGGCGCGTGCCGACCTCAGCCCCGAGGACCGCTACAACATCCACTTCACCCTGGGCAAGGCCCACGAGGACCAAAAGGCGTATGCGCCGTCGTTTGAGCACTACGCCCAGGCCAACGGCATTCGCCGCGGCCAGAGCGATTACGACGTGGGCCGGCTGGAGGCCTATGTGGCCGAGGCCAAACAAACCTTGACGGCGGCGTTTTTTGCAGAACGGGTCGGGCAGGGGAACCCGTCGGACGCACCGGTGTTTGTGCTGGGCCTGCACCGGGCGGGCTCCACCCTGACCGAGCAGATTTTGGCCAGCCACAGCTTGGTGGAGGGCACACGCGAGTTGCCCGACCTGCTGCGCATTGGGCGCGACTTTGGTGGCATCGGGCCGCAGGGCACCGAGCGCGGCCTGAACGCTGCTTTACTGGGCGACTTGGGCCCGGCCGAATGGGCGGCGTTGGGCCAGCAGTACCTGGACACCACGCGCAGCGAGCGCAAGACCACGCGGCCCATGTTCGTTGACAAGATGCCGGCCAACTGGATGTACACCGGCCTGATTCACCTGATGCTGCCCAACGCCAAGATCATCGACATTCGGCGTCAGCCCATGGCCGCGGGCTTTGCCTTGTTCAAGATGAACTTTGGCAAGGGCGTGGACCACAGCTACGACCAGCGCGACATTGCGCGCTATTACCGCGCCTATGCCGACTTGATGGCGCACTTTGACACGGTGATGCCGGGGCGGGTGCACCACATCCAGTACGAGACGCTGGTGGCACACACCGAGGCCGAAATTCGCCGTCTGCTGGACTACTGCCGCCTGCCTTTTGAAGAAAGCTGCCTGCGCTACTGGGAGACCGAGCGCGCGGTTCAGACGCCCAGCTCTGAGCAGGTGCGCCAGCCCATTTACAAGGGCGCGGTGGATGTGTGGACGCATTACGCCCCTTGGCTCGAGCCCATGCGGGAGGCCTTTGGTGATGGGGTGGATGAGCGCGGGCATCCCGTGCGGGTGGCATGAGGGGTGACCAATGGGCCTGAAAAGTTTGACCACAACGCCGCATTTGCGTCATCTGGAGGCCGAGAGCATTCACATCATTCGTGAGGCGGTGGCCGAGGCAGAAAACCCGGTCATGCTGTATTCGGTGGGCAAGGACAGCTCGGTCATGCTGCATTTGGCACGCAAGGCGTTTTATCCGGCACCCCCGCCTTTTGCGCTGCTGCATGTCGACACGCGTTGGAAGTTTCAGGAGATGTACCGTTTTCGCGACCAGGTGGCGCAGGCCAGTGGCATGCCGTTGTTGGTGCACATCAACCCGGATGCGATTGCGCGGGACATCAACCCGTTTGACCACGGTTCGGCTTTGCACACCGATGTGACCAAGACCGAGGGTCTGAAGCAGGCGCTGGATCAGCATGGGTTTGATTTGGTGTTTGGCGGTGCGCGCCGCGACGAGGAAAAGTCTCGCGCCAAGGAGCGGATTTTTTCGCTGCGCAGTGCCAAGCACCGTTGGGACCCCAAACAGCAGCGGCCGGAGTTGTGGAACTTGTTCAATACGCGCAAGAAGCCGGGCGAGAGCATCCGTGTTTTTCCACTGTCCAACTGGACGGAACTCGATATTTGGCAATACATCCACCAAGAGTCGATACCGGTGGTACCGCTTTATTTCGCCAAGGTTCGCCCCGTGGTGGCGCGTGACGGGATGCTGTTGATGGTGGATGACGAGCGGTTTCGGTTCTTGCCGGGCGAGCAAGTCATGCAAAAACGGGTGCGATTTCGCACCTTGGGTTGCTATCCACTGACGGGTGCGATCGAGTCCGAGGCGGACAACTTGCTCAAGGTGGTGCTCGAGCTCATGCGGGCGCGGCATTCCGAACGGCAAGGGCGTGCCATTGACCGCGATGGCTCGGCCAGCATGGAAAAAAAGAAACAGGAAGGGTATTTTTGATGTCCGCCCCCACCGAGTTGTCGATGGCCGATGTTTTGCCGCTTCATGGGTCGCAAGATTTGCTGCGTTTTATCACTTGCGGCAGTGTGGATGATGGCAAGAGCACCTTGATTGGCCGCCTGCTGTGGGACTCGCAACAATTGCTGGAGGACCAGGTGCAGGCTTTGCGGGATGACTCCAAAAAGCATGGCACCCAGGGCAAAGAGATTGACTTTGCTTTGTTGGTGGATGGCTTGGCGGCGGAGCGCGAGCAGGGCATCACCATCGATGTGGCCTATCGGTTTTTTGCAACTGCGCGGCGCAAATTCATTGTGGCCGATACGCCCGGGCACGAGCAGTACACACGCAACATGGTCACGGGCGCGTCGACTGCCGATGTGGCCATTGTGTTGGTCGATGCCAGCGTGGGTTTGTTGACGCAAACCCGGCGTCATGCGTTTTTGGTGTCCTTGATGGGCATACGCCATGTGGTGTTGGCCATCAACAAAATGGACCAGATGGGGTTCAGTGAAGGCACTTTCAGGCGCATCGAAGCGGCGTTTACGGCTTTTGCAGGCGCTCTGGGTTTTGAGTCCATCACCGCCATGCCGATCAGCGCCCTGAAGGGCGACAACATCACGCAGCCTTCGCCCCAAACCCCTTGGTACCAGGGGCCAACCTTGATGGCCTATCTGGAGTCGGTGCCTGTCAAAAAGGCCGTTTCTGAGCGCTTGGTGTTTCCCGTGCAGTGGGTCAATCGTCCGTATGCTTTGTTTCGGGGCTTCAGTGGCACCGTGGCCGAGGGTTCGGTCAAGGTGGGCGATGAGGTGCGCGTGACGGCCTCGGGTGAGACGGCCCTGGTGTCAGACATCGTGACCATGGACGGGTCTTGGGCGCAAGCCAGTGCGGGGGATGCGGTGACGCTGTGTCTGGACCGGCCCATCGGGGTGTCTCGGGGCGATGTGCTGGCACTCAGCCGTTTGCCTTTGGAGATGAGCGATCAGTTTGAGGCGACTGTGGTGTGGATGCATGCCGATGAGGGTTTGATCGGGCGGCAGTACGATTTGAAAACGTCCACGCAGTGGACGCCGGTGTCGATCACCGAGATCAAGCACCGGGTGGCGGTGGATACTTTGGCGCATGAGGCGTGCCGGTCTTTGCAGCTCAACGACATCGCCGTTTGCAAATTGGCAACGACCCGACCGGTGGTTTTTGATGCCTATGAGCGCTCCAAAACCTTGGGCAGTTTCATTTTGGTGGACCGTGAATCCCAGTCCACCGTGGCGGCGGGCATGATGGGGCACGGCCTTCGGCGCGCTCAAAACGTGCACCGCCAGGCTTTGACGGTGGCCCGCCATGACCGTGAGCGACTCAATGCACACAAGGGCCGTGTGGTGTGGTTCACGGGTTTGTCGGGCTCGGGCAAGTCCACTTTGGCCAATGCCCTTGAGGTGGCCTTGCACGCGCAGGGCGTGCGCACCTACACCTTGGACGGGGACAACGTGCGACAGGGTTTGAACCGTGATTTGGGCTTCACACCGGCTGACCGGGTCGAAAATATCCGGCGCATTGCAGAGGTCGCCCGGCTCATGATGGATGCGGGTTTGGTGGTGTTGACGGCGTTCATTTCGCCGTACAAGCGAGAACGCGCCATGGCCAGGGATTTGATTGGGGCAGAGAATCTTGTCGAGGTGTATGTCAACACGCCGCTGGCGGTGTGTGAGCAGCGCGACGTGAAGGGGCTTTACCAAAAAGCGCGCGAGGGAAAAATACCGAACATGACCGGGGTCAACAGCCCTTATGAGGCGCCAGAATCAGCCGACGTCACCCTGGACACCAGCACGATTTCGGTGGCTGAATCGGTCAAGTTGTTGAGCAAGCGGTTGATGCACTGTTGATCAGGCCCTGTGAAGTTTGACCTTGCCCTCGGGGCGATGGGCAATGGTCTGCGAGGCATATCGCGTTGTTGTGGGAGCCCCGCCCCCGGGGCGATGGGTCGTGGTCTGCGAGGCTTATCGCGACGAGGGCGTCGCTCCTACAGGGGAATCCCTGCCATTCATGAGGCGCAATGCCTGCCTTTTGTGGGAGCCCCGCCCCCGGGGCGATGGGTGGTGGTCTGCGAGGCTTATCGCGACGAGGGCGTCGCTCCTACAGGGGAAT
>JAIXOX010000095.1 GCA_027486555.1 Comamonadaceae bacterium | reverse complement strand
TGCAAAGCAATATGACAAAATATCGGTGTTTGCCCTTAGAAGAACCCCATGAAAGTCAGCGATCAAATCCGTTTGCACTTGGAAGAAGCCATTTCCAAGGGTGATTTGCTGCCCGGGGACGCCATCGACGAAAGTGCTTTGGCCGAACAATTTGGTGTGTCAAAAACACCGATTCGCGAGGCCCTCATCCAATTGCAGGCCCAAGGCTGGGTCAGCAACATGCCCCGGGGCGGCAGCACCGTGGCCAAGATGAACCTGCAGCAACTGCTCAGCCTGTGGGAGCTGTTGGCCGAGCTGGAGGCTGTGGCGGTGCGCCTGGCTTGCGAGCGCATGACCGAAGAAGACATGCAAAAACTGTTCGCATTGCACGAAGAAAGCCGTCCGGTGGCTGCTGCCGAAGACTTGCAGGGCTGGCAAAAGCTCAACCTGCAGTTTCATGAGCTCATTTACCAAGGCACCCGCAACCCGTTTTTGCGGCAAGAGGTCTTGCGCATCCGTTTTCGCACAGGCGTTTACCGCCGACACGCCTTCGGTGCCTTGGGCCGTTTGCAGGCTTCGTTTGAGCAGCATGAACTGATTGTTCAGGCGCTGCGCACGCGCGATGCCGAAGCGGCCGTTTTTTCGATGCGCGACCACATGCGCCCCGGCCGTGATGCCAAAACCCTGAACGACTTCATCCTCAATTTGCCCACCGACCTGCTGGCTACGGCGTGATCTCAGGTTGATGGGGTCCCTTAAAATTCCCCCATGACCTTCCTCGACATGCTGCGCGCCGCTGAGCGCCAAAACGGCTCCATGCTCTGCGTGGGCCTGGACCCCGAACCCACCAAATTTCCGGACCGCTACAAAGGCGACGCCAACAAAATTTACGACTTTTGCGCCCGCATCGTCGACGCCACGGCCGACCTGGTCAGCAGCTTCAAACCCCAAATTGCCTACTTTGCCGCGCACCGCGCCGAAGGCCAGCTCGAACGCCTGATGGAACACATGCGCCGCGTGGCCCCGCATGTGCCCATCATTTTGGACGCCAAGCGCGGCGACATCGGCTCCACCGCCGAGCAATACGCCAAAGAAGCCTTTGAGCGCTATGGCGCCGACGCCGTGACCCTCTCGCCCTTCATGGGCTGGGACTCGGTCGCGCCTTATTTGCAGTACCACGGCAAGGGCGCGTTTTTGCTTTGCCGCACCTCCAACCCCGGCGGTGACGACCTGCAAAACCAGCGCCTGGCCACGGTGGAGGGCCAGCCCCGCTTGTACGAGCATGTGGCCAAACTGGCCCAAGGCCCCTGGAACCTGAACGGCCAACTCGGTTTGGTGGTGGGCGCCACCTACCCAGCCGAAATTGAGCGCGTGCGCGAACTGGCCCCTACGCTCCCTTTGCTCATACCCGGTGTGGGCGCACAAGGCGGCGACGCGGTGGCCACCGTCAAGGCCGGCTGGCGTGCGAATGCTGATGGCAGCAGCGCCGGCCCCATCATCGTCAACTCTTCGCGTGCGGTTCTGTATGCATCGAGCGGGGAAGACTTTGAAGCCGCGGCGCGGCGCGTGGCCATGCAGACGAGGGACCAATTGCAAGCGGCCAAGCCCCAATAAAGGAGACCCGCATGTACGAACACCTGATTGTCAAAGAACAAGGCCGCCTGGTCGAAGTTCATTTGAATCGGCCCCAAGTTCGGCATGCTTTGTCCCGCGCCCTGATGCGCGAGATCACTGCCGTAGCGCGCGCCTTGAGCGATCGCACAGACATTGACGTGGTCATCCTCACGGGCGATGCGCGTTGTTTTTCGGCGGGTGCTGATCTGAACGACGCGCAAGCCTGGGCCGACGACAGCTTGTCCACGGTGCAGCGGCGCGACATTGCAGGCACGGGTTTTCGGATGTGCAAGGCCTGGGAAGAAATGCCGCAAATCACCATCGCCGCCATCGAAGGCTATGCCGTGGGCGGCGGGCTGGCGCTGTCGCTGGCCTGTGACTGGCGCGTGTTGGCGCAAGACGCCTTTGTATCCTTGCCTGAAATCGCTTTGGGCATCCCTTTGACCTGGGGCACCATCCCCCGTTTGGTCAACCTGCTGGGCCCCGCCAAAGCCAAACGTTTGACCATCTTGTGCGAACGCGTGGCTGCACCCGAAGCCCTGAGCCTTGGACTGGTGGACTACGTGAGCGAAAGAGGCCAAGCCTTGATCCGCGCACAAGCCCTGGCCGCGCAAACCCTGGCCCAACCCGCAGCCACCGTGCGCATGAGCAAAGAGTCGGTCAACGCCGCCGCCACGGCGCTGAACCACGCCACCTCGTACATGGCACACGACCAGATCGCGCTGGCGGCATCCAGCCCCGAGTCACGCGCTGCGCGGGATCAGGCTTTGCGTTGAAGCCTGAAATTCATTCAGTTGAGATTTTTTTCAATGAATTGACGCAGCGCAGCGTCAATGCGCGTTTGCCAGCCATCGCCGCTGGCTTTGAAATGCGCAATCACTTCCGCAGGCAGCCGGATGCCCACCCGCACCTTCGTCGCATCGGCTTTGGGCCGACCGCGTGGCGTTAACAAAGACTACGCTCGTTCAGGGCTGAAAAGTTGGGTGGGCACTTCACTGGCGAGCCTTGCATTTGCCAAGTCTTCGGCTGTCCAGGCTGGATTGTCAGTGTCGGGTTTGTGTGGGTGGGTTTTGCGTTTGCTCATGGTGGTGTTCGTTGCGGGTTTCTGTAGGGCTGTTAAGGCAAAAGGTCATCTGAAATTTTTTTAATATGAAAATACACTCAAATGCCAATCGGCTTGGGCTTTACTCGGGAGCAGAAAATGAAAGCAGCGGTTTCATCAGGTGAACTCAAATCAATTCTTTTATCTAAGCGCGCAAATCTTTACTACTTGGAATTTTGCCGCGTCTTGTGCAACGGTGGGCGTGTGGAGTTCGTCACGGACGAAGGCAAGCGTTCGCTGTACTGGAATATTCCCATAGCCAATACCACCACCGTTCTGCTCGGAAACGGCACATCCATCACGCAAGCGGCCATGCGCGAACTGGCCAAGGCGGGCGTACTGGTCGGGTTTTGCGGAGGCGGGGGCACGCCGCTGTTCAGTGCCAATGAAATGGATGTTGAAGTCGCTTGGTTCTCACCGCAAAGCGAGTACCGGCCCACGGAGTATTTGCAACACTGGGTGCGCTTTTGGTTTGACGATGCGTTGCGGTTGCAAGCGGCCAAAACGCTGCAATCCAAGCGACTGGCGCGCATACGGCAGCACTGGAGTAACTCCCGGCCATTGCGCGGGGCAGGGTTTCTGATTGACACCATCGTTTTGGGCACGGCATTGGACGCTGCGCAGCACAGTGTTGACGCCGCCGCTGACACCAACCACCTCTTGGCTGCAGAAGCGCACTTGACCAAGCAGCTCTACAAGATGGCTGTGAATGCGATGGGTTACGGCGAATTCACGCGCTCCAAGCGCGGCAGCGGCACCGACCCAGCCAACCGATTTTTGGACCACGGCAATTACCTGGCGTATGGATTGGCCGCCAGCGCGACCTGGGTTCTGGGCTTGCCCCATGGCTTGGCGGTGCTGCATGGCAAAACACGCCGAGGTGGTTTGGTGTTTGATGTGGCGGACTTGGTCAAAGACGCGCATATCCTGCCTCAGGCTTTTGTGTCTGCCATGCGTGGCGATGACGAAGCAGCCTTTCGCCGCGCCTGCATCGAGCAGCTCACCCAGACCGAGGCGTTGGATTTCATGATCGACCAGCTCAAAGACATTGCGGTCACCGTCGGCAGGCTTGCACCATGAATATTTTGTTGGTCAGCCAATGCACCAAACGGGCGTTGACTGAAACGCGCCGCATCCTCGACCAGTTTGCCGAGCGGCGAGGCGACCGCACTTGGCAAACGCCCATCACCCAGCAGGGCTTGGACACCTTGCGCATGTTGCTTCGCAAAACCGCCCGCAAAAACACCGCCGTGGCTTGCCACTGGATACGCGGACAAAACCACAGTGAATTGCTCTGGGTCGTCGGTGATGCCAAGCAGTTCAACGCCAACGGGGCCACACCCACCAACATGACCGAACGGAATATCTTGCGACAAGACGACGAAAACGATTGGCACACCGCACACGACATCCGCTTGCTGGCGGCCATGGCGGCGCTGTTTCATGACTTTGGCAAAGCCAATGACACCTTTCAGGACAAGCTCAGAGGCCAAGGCAAATTGGCCGACCCATATCGGCACGAATGGGTGTCGCTGCGTTTATTCCAAGCCTTTGTCGGGCAAGACGCAGATGCTGTGTGGTTGCAACGATTGGCCGATGGTGCGGCAGAAGTGAACACGAAATGGTTTGCCAGCTTGGTCAAAGACGGCATGGACGCCAGTCCCGCCCCACCGCTGGAAAGCATGAGTCCATTGGCACAAGCGATTGGCTGGCTGATCGTGAGCCACCATCGCTTACCACTGCCGGGTGCGGGGGTCGAACGTCTGAGCGACCGCCACCTCCAAAAAGTGTGGTCTTCTTTGGGGGCCGGTTGGTGTGGCAGTCGAGTCGAAGCGAGTGAGGATGACGACCCTAAGGCCCATCAAAAAGCGCTGGCGGGCTGCTGGGCCTTCAGCGCCAAACTGCCTCACCACAGCGAAAAGTGGCGCAAGCGCGCTGCGACTTTGGCCCAGCGCATGTTGGAGCGTCCTGACCTACTGACGCCCAAACAGGCATGGTTCAAAGAAAACCCCTACGCCATGCACATGGCCCGCCTCACGCTCATCCTGGCCGATCACCATTTTTCCAGCATTGAGGGTGACCGCAAGCTGGGCGACCCAACTTACAAGGCCTACGCCAACACCGACCGCAAGAAAGTGGGCAGTCCCCCAAAGCAGCGCCTGGACGAACACTTGATTGGTGTTGAAAAGGGCGCGCACAGCATCGCACTTAGCCTGCCCCAACTCGATGCCAGCTTGCCCCGCATTCACAACCACCGTGCCTTCAAGCAACGCAGCGGTAACGCCCGATTCGCTTGGCAAGACAAAGCTTTCGACCTGGCCACTGCCTTGCAAGTCAGTAGCGAAAAGCAGGGTTTCTTCGGCGTCAACATGGCATCGACGGGTTGCGGCAAAACACTGGCCAATGCCCGCATCATGTACGCCTTGGCGCACCCGCAAAAAGGTGCACGCTTCACGGTGGCGCTGGGCTTGCGCACCCTCACCCTGCAAACCGGCGATGCATTGCGTGAGCGCATGGGCTTAGGCTCTGACGAATTGGCTGTGATGGTGGGTGGTGGCGCGGTACGCGCACTGCACGAGCACAACAAAAAGCAAAGCGCGGCAGCCAATGCAACAGAAAACAGCTTGGAAAGTGCTGGCAGCGAGTCGGCCCATGACTTGCTGCCCAGCAACACCCATGTGCAATATGACAATACGCTCCACCCCGGCCCCTTGAGCGAATACCTGGGCGGCAACGATCCCAAAAAACAAGCCGCACAACAACTTCTGCACGCCCCCGTGTTAGTCTGCACGGTTGACCACCTCATGCCCGCGTGCGAAGCCACACGCGGCGGGCACCACATCGTGCCCATGCTGCGCTTGCTCACGTCCGACTTGGTGCTGGACGAGCCCGATGACTTTGGCATCGAAGACCTGTATGCGCTGACGCGCTTGGTGCATTGGGCGGGTTTGCTGGGCAGTCGTGTGTTGCTGTCCTCTGCAACCTTGCCACCCGCCTTGATTCAAGGCTTGTTTGCCGCCTATCTGGCGGGACGGCAAAGTTTTCAAAAAAACCGGGGCCAACCGGGGCTGGCCGCTTCGGTGTGCTGCGCATGGTTTGATGAAAACGGTGCCGCCCACAGCGAGCACGCCGATGAAAACAGCTACTTGCATAGCCACAGTGCCTTTGTGCAAAAGCGCGTTGCGCACCTGGCGGCACAACACCGCACCGATCAACGCCGACAAGCGCACATCGTGCCGGTGAATATCCAGCCCGCCAGCACGCCACAGATTCGCCGCGAATACGCCCAAGTGATTTTGAACGCCGCTTTGGACTTGCACCGCCACCCGCAAAACCACACGGCTGAGCAAACCCCTGTAGCCCAGCCCAGCGGCAAGCGCGTGAGTTTTGGCCTGGTCCGCATGGCCAACATCGACCCGCTCATTGACGTTGCTATGGCTTTGCACGACATGCCCATGCCCGAGGGTGTGCGCATCCATTTGTGCGTGTACCACTCGCGCCACCCGCTCTTGGTGCGCTCGGGCTTGGAGCACACCATTGACCAAGCGCTGCAACGCCAAGGTCAAGACAAAGACCCGACGGCCCAATTGCGCAAGCCTGCCATCCGCGCAGCCATTGACGCCCATCCCGAAGCCGATCACCTTTTTGTGGTGCTGGCTACCGCCGTGGCCGAAGTCGGACGCGACCATGACTACGACTGGGCCGTGGTCGAGCCATCGTCCATGCGCAGCATCATCCAGTTGGCTGGCCGCGTGCGCCGCCATCGGGCGGGTGCGGTTCAAGAGCCCAACATCGCTTTGTTGTCGCACAACCTCAAGGCCTTGGAAAACCCGGGCGGTGCCGCCTTCACCCGGCCTGGCTTTGAAACTGCAGGCCATCCATTGGCGGCTCATGCGCTTCACGACCTGCTTCGCGACCCAGAATGGCGGCAACTGGATGCCACCTCCCGAATCACCCAGCAAAGCCCCCTGCAAGCCGATCAGCGCTTGACCGATCTGGAACACGCCCGTCTGGGCGGCGTGATGGAAACACTCGCGCCCGAAGACCAGCCAGAAGATGGGTTGTATGAAGAGCTGACCGTTCGCCGCTGGTGGCAAACCCTGAGTCATTTGACCGGGGTTGAGCAACGCAGCAAACCCTTCAGGCACGACCCGCAAGGGCGCGAAGAATTTATGTTGTTGCCCACCGAAGACGAAGACGGCTTTGAGTTTTGCACGCTGGATGACGAGCAGCGCAAACAAAACCACGACAACTTGTTTGCGTCTTTGGCCCTTGCCGAAAACCCGGCCATCAGCGCTTGGGCGGTGCGCCCTTATATGACCGAATTGACCGAGCTGGCAGAAACCAAAGCCCAGGGCGTTGATTCATTGGCAAGGCGGTTTGGGGCTTTGGGGTTGCCTAAGGGAGAGGGCACCCAAGTCTGGGCATGGCACCGCATGCTGGGGTTTCGTCGAAGAGCGCAAGAGTGAGCTGCAAAAAAAGGTTTGGCAGGTTTACAAAATATAAAAATTCTTCATAGAATGTAAACCCCGCTGAGCCAAGCCCCAGTTCACCCCAAGAAAGCCCGTCATGCTCCACACCCGACTCCAACAGGCCCGCAAAGCCACCGGACTGTCTTTGCGCGAAGTGGCTGAACGCGTAGGCGTGTCGCACGCCGCCATCAAAAAATACGAAGACGGTGAAACCACCCCACCCAGCGACATGCTGCTCAAGCTGTCGCAGACCCTGAATGTTCGCGTGGCCTACTTCTTTCGGCCCCAAACCGTGGTGCTTGACGGGCTGGAATACCGCAAACACAGCGCTTTGCCCAAAAAACGTCTGAACGCCATCACCCATGCCGTGATCGACCAAATCGAGCGGCGCATGGAACTGGAAGGCATCTTTCCTCAGCCACCCCAAGCCTTTGCCATCCCGCTTGACTTGCCCACGATCACTGACATGGCGCACACCGAAGCGGCAGCGGAGCAAGTGCGCAACGCTTGGCAGTTGGGTATGAATCCCATTCCTGACCTGATCGGCACCCTGGAAAACCAGGGCATTCGCGTCTTCATTGCCGAAGACGATGGGGACAAACACTTTGACGGCCTGGCGGCACACGCCGCCGGTGTGCCTGTGGTGGTGGTGGGGCGGCACTGGCCCGGTGACCGCCAGCGCTTCACGCTCGCGCACGAGCTGGCGCATTTGCTGTTGGCCGAGCGAATCGGTGCGTCACTGGATGCCGAGCTGGTGTGCAACCGCTTTGCGGGTGCATTCCTTTTCCCCAAGTGTGCGGTTTTGCAAGAGCTGGGCACGCACCGCAACGCCATTGAACTGCAAGAGTTGGCGCTGCTGAAGACCGAATACGGCCTGTCCATGGGCGGCATTCTTTACCGGGCACGCGATCTGGGCATTGTCAGCGCCGCATACCGCCAAACCCAGGCCAACCTCTTCAAAGCCAAAGGCTGGCACTTGACCGAACCTGGCCCTGCCTACCCCGCCGAAAAAGCCCACCACTTTGAGCAACTGGTGTTTCATGCGCTGGCAGAAGACTACATCGGCGAATCCAAAGCGGCCGAGTTGCTCAACCTGCCGCTCACCCAGTTCCACCGCATCCGTCAAATGGATGCCACCGTGGAGCAAGCCCATGCTGGCGTTCATCAGTGACGCCAACATCCTGATCGATGTGGAAGTGGGCGGCCTGCTGGCCCCCATGTTCAGCCTGGGCTACCAATTTGCAGTGCCCGATGTGCTCTATTTCGAAGAACTGGCCGAGCAGCATGCCCATTGGCGTGACATGGGGCTGATCGTCAAAAGTTTGCCGTCCGAAGGCGTGGCCCGCGTGCAAGCCTTGAGCCAAAAATACAAGCGCCCCAGCCGCAACGACTTGTTTGCACTGGCCCTGGCCGAGCAAGCGCAATGCCCTTTGCTCACGGGCGATGCGGCTTTGCGCAGTGTGGCCGAAACCGAGCAGGTGGAAGTCAAAGGCACGATTTGGCTGGTCGCCGAGATGCTGCGTCAAGAGCGCATCACCAACGACGTTGCACGCGCATCATTTGAACGCATGCGCGAAGGTGGCAGGCGACTGCCGTGGGTGTTGGTGGAGAGGTTGCTGTTGAAAGGGGCGTAATCAACGGAGATGACTTCAAACAGCGAAACAGGCTGCCTATGCGGCAGTGGAATAGTGTCGCTTAATCAAGCTTTGCCGACTATTTCTAAGCTGCTTTACAGCAGTATGTGCATTCTATGTCAGGTGTAAAATTCGTAAGGTTCTATATGTTTATTCAAGTTTTGCTGACTAGGTTAAATATCATGTATGATTATTAAAAGTAAAACCCGTCGAAGCGCGCCAACGCAACGACGGGTTCTAGGTGAAACCCATGCCTTGTCCGGGCAAACCAACTGCGGGTTAAGTCGCAGAGGAAAGGAGTGAAGTGTGACTAGCAATCGCTGGACTTTATTAGTCGGTTGATGGGCTTGCGCCCTGCTAAGCCACCCCTCGGCGTTACACCGAGTAGTGAGTTTAGTCGATCTTGATTTTGGCGGGTGCTAAGGCACCTTATCTCCAAAAATGTGAAATAGGATATTTATGACTGACTCCCCACCCGACCCCCAAGAAGTCGCAGCTTTGCGCGGCTTGGTGGATGGGTTCATTCAAGAGCGACTCCAGCTCAAGCTGGAAAAGCTCAAAGGCGACGACGACGAGGTGCAGGCGCAGCGATTGAGCTTGCAGCAAGCGCATGTGCGTGAAACTTGGTTGGCCGATGCGGCCAAGCGGGTGCCGCAGATTCAGCTGGCCAGCCACACGCTCAAACCCATTCACCCCGATGCACGCGGCACCAATTTGTATGTGGACCAACCCGTTTGCACAGATGCCAACATCGTCGGTACACACACTTTGCAAGGTCAACGTGCAGACGATGTGGTCGGTAACGCCGCTGCACTGGATGTTTTCAAATTCTTGAAACTCCAGCACAACGGTCAAAGCTTGTTGGCGCGGCTGTCCCGCAAAGATAGCGCCACGCTGCAAGCTTTGAGCAGCGATGCACAAGAAGCCACGAAATGGGCGCAAGCCTTTGCTGGCATTGTGGATGGCAAGGGCGGTTCGGCCAGTCACACCCTGGCCAAGCAGCTTTACTTTCCACTGCCCGAAGACGGCTATCACCTGTTGGCCCCGCTGTTTCCCACCGCATTGGTTCATGGTGTGCACACCCATTTGCAAGAAGCGCGTTTTTCGGATGCGGCCAAAGCTGCCCGAGCATCGCGTCGCGCAAAGGAACCGCATGCCCACGGCTATTGCGATTACCCCGGTATGGCGGTGCGCAACATGGGGGGCAGCAAACCGCAAAACATCAGCCAACTCAACAGCGAACGCGGTGGGGCCAACTACCTGCTGGCCAGCGTGCCACCGGTCTGGAAAGACCAAGGCACGCAGCCGCCGTTGCGAGTGACTTCGGTGTTTGACAAGCGCGCCGTCATCGGACGTGACCGCACGGTGTATTTGATTGCCAAAGCGCTCAGGCCATTTTTGGAAAGTGTCGCCGATGTGGACAACAACATGCACATCCGCGCTAAGCGAGCCGAACTGGTGCAAGCCATCATCGACCGCGTGCTTGACATGGCCACCGAGCTGCAATGCCTGAACGGCGGTTGGAGCGCCGACCCCGCTTGCAAACTGTCTTGGTCGCAAAAGCAATGGCTCGATGCAGATGCGCTGGAAGCAGCGCAAGCAGCCCATGAAACGCAGGTTGCAGCCACGGGCGCTGCCGACGGCGCATTGGCGGCACCTGAGCCGACCGAATGGCGCGACAAAGTGGCCGAAGACTTTTCCCGCTGGCTCAATGCCACCCTCAGCACCGACAAAATCCGCATGGGTGATGCCGAATTTACTGAGTGGAAACACACGTTTTTGGAGGTGCTGCCATGAAGCTCGAACGCTTTGAAGCGGTCTTGTTGTTGCCGCGCTTGCGTGTGCAAAACGCTAACGCTATCAGCAGCCCATTGACCTGGGGCTTTCCGCCGCCCAGCGCCTTTACCGGTTTTGCGCATGCACTGCAACGCTGCATGAACAGTCAAGGGCTGGATTTGCGTTTTGGCAGCGTGGGTATGGCCTGTCACCAGTTCGAGCCGCAAACTTTTCAGCCACCGGGGCGCTACACGCAAGTGTTCAACTTGACGCGCAACCCTTTGGACAAGGACGGCAACACACAAGCCATCGTCGAAGAAGGCCGAACGCATATGGAGGTGAGCTTGCTCATCACCGTGTCGGGTGACGACTGCCCATTGAATGACGAGCAATGCAAGGCACTGGCAGCTAAGGTTTTGCACCAGGCCGAAGGCATGCGTCTGGCGGGCGGCAGCATCTTGCCCAACCCGCAGCGTGGCAAGCACCCAGCCCGGTGGGTGGACTGGCCCACCAACGGCGAAGGGCAAAAAAGTGTCTTTGCCCAACTGCGCCGTCACTTGGCCCCCGGCTTTGTGCTGGTCAGTCGCGCACAGATGCTCGCCGACCACATGCGTGCCATGCAAAAAGTTCGTGCCGAATCCACGGCTTTGGACGCGTTACTTGACTTGTGCGCTTTACATTACACGCCGCCAACACCTGCCACAGCCGATGCAGGCCACGCGCCAAGCGAGGTTGAAGGCGAAGCGGATGTTCAAGCCGTCAATGCAGCCGCCGTGGCCTCTGAAGACTGGACTGTGTCGCGTCGCAAGCCCGGCTGGCTGGTGCCGTTGCCTATGGGCTACGCCGCCATCTCGCCGCTGTATGCGCCGGGCGAAGTCAAAAACGCCCGTGACAACGACTCGCCGTTTCGCTTTGTCGAAAGCGTGCTGTCGTTGGGCGAATGGGTGGGGCCGCACCGCATCAAAAACCTGCATGACCTGCTCTGGCGACACCACGCCCAGCCCGAGGCGGGTTTGTATGTCACGCACAACGGTGCTGCTGTGACCAGCCCAGCGCCGACTTCAACCCCTGTTTAAACGAATCACATACACAAGGAATTTTCATCATGGCTACCAAAAACACCGCTGACCTCAAAACCGCATCCGTTCTGGCTTTCGAGCGCAAGCTCGACCCGTCAGACGCCGTCTTTTCTTCGGGCCTGTGGGCCGACCGCAGCAACGCCAAAGTTTGGCCCGCAGTGCTTGTTCGCGAAAAGTCGGTGCGCGGCACGATCTCCAACCGTCTCAAAACCAAAGACATGGACCCGGCCAAACTTGATGCCGAGATCGAAAAGCCCAACCTCCAAACCGTCGATGTGGCCACCCTTCCACCTGAAGCCGATACCTTGCAGGCGCGCTTTACCGTGCGCGTGCTGAGTGGCGCTGGGGTGCCATCGGCCTGCAACAGTGCGGCCTACCAGCAAAAACTCAAAACCGTGGTGGACAGTTACGCCAGCACTGCAGGCTTTGCCACGCTGGCCCAGCGCTACGCCAGCAACCTGGCCAACGGCCGGTTTTTGTGGCGCAACCGCGTGGGCGCAGAAATGGTCGAAGTGCAAGTTCGCCATCTGCAAGACGGGCAAGCCGTCAACACCTGGACGTTCAACGCGCTTGACTTTTCGATGCGCAACTTTGACGCCCCAGCGGCCAGCACCAGCGACTTGGACGCATTGGCGAAGGTGATTGAGCAAGGCCTGTCTGGCCAGCAATACGCGCTGCTTGAAGTCACCGCCTTTGCCCGGGTGGGCGCTGGGCAAGAGGTGTTCCCTTCGCAAGAATTGATCTTGGACAAGGGCTCCAGTACCGCTGGGCAAAAAAGCAAAACCCTGTATGTGGTGGGCAAAACCGCCAAGCAAGAAGGTGCTGCCGCCATCCACTCGCAAAAACTCGGCAACGCCATTCGTACGGTGGACACCTGGTATCCCGACGAAGGTGGCTCGGGTCCGATTGCCGTGGAGCCCTATGGCTCGGTCACCTCGCAAGGCAAGGCCTACCGCCAGCCCAAAGAAAAGCAAGACTTCTACACCTTGCTCGACGGCTGGGTCATCAAAGACCAAGTGCCTGCCGTGGAGCAGCAGCACTACGTCATGGCCAACCTGATCCGTGGCGGCGTGTTTGGCGAATCGGGCAAGGACTGAGCCCCATGGACCACTACGTCGACATTCGGCTCCAGCCCGATGCTGAATTTGCACCCGCCATGCTCATGGCGGCGCTGTTCACCAAGCTGCACAAAGCGCTGGCGGCAGGCGCACACCAAGACATTGGCGTGAGCTTTCCGCAAATGGAGGAGGGCGATGCTGCGCCTGCACCTACACCCACGCGTACATCACGCATCGGTGCACACCCACGCTATGTGTTGGGCCAGGTGCTGCGCTTGCACGGCACCAGTTTGGCGTTGCACAAACTGCTGACCACAGATTGGCTCACAGGCATGCGCGACCATGTGGCATGCGGTGTGGTGTTGGCTGTACCCACTGATGTGCGGCATCGCGTGGTCAGCCGTGTGCAAGCCAAAAGCAGCCCCGAGCGCTTGCGCCGCCGCCAAATGCGCCGCCATGGACTGACGACCGAGCAAGCCCAAGAGCGCATCCCCGACAGCGCTGCAGAAATGCTGAACTTGCCCTTTTTGACCCTGCGCAGCCAAAGCACAGGTCAAACTTTCAGGCTGTTCATTCGCTTGGGTGTGGAACAGGCTACAGCCGTGCCAGGCGAGTTTGGTGCGTATGGTTTGAGCCCCCAAACCACAGTGCCTTGGTTCTGACCCTTTTTTTCGACCCCGCTGCGATTCCTTTTAAATCAAGGACTTACGGCGGGGTCGAAAATTTGGGTGCTGAACCGTGTTTTGCTCAAATCTTCAGGCCTGACAATGAGTTGGGGATAAATCAGTGCTGTTCACTGCCGCATAGGCAGCTCAGAAATGTCAGGCGAAGGCACCTGCGAGGCTTGCCAGGTTCACTGCCGCATAGGCAGCTCAGAAAATCTGGTTGCTGGTGAACATCAGCCAGCCGTCGTTCACTGCCGCATAGGCAGCTCAGAAATACTGTTGGTCAAGTTTCTGCGGGTTCTACTGGTTCACTGCCGCATAGGCAGCTCAGAAAAAAAGGCCAAAGAGATTCAAGAAAAGCAGAAAGTTCACTGCCGCATAGGCAGCTCAGAAATATGCCTTGGCTACATTAATTGGTGTCGGCATGTTCACTGCCGCATAGGCAGCTCAGAAACTGAACGTTTCCGAGACAATGGGACACAGCGGGTTCACTGCCGCATAGGCAGCTCAGAAAACGGGGGCTTCAAAGGGGTGACCAATGGTCAGGTTCACTGCCGCATAGGCAGCTCAGAAAATGTAGATACCCCAAGAAATCCAGAGCCAGCCGTTCACTGCCGCATAGGCAGCTCAGAAAGCATAAAGGCAAGCAAAGACAGCAACTCTTGATGTTCACTGCCGCATAGGCAGCTCAGAAAACTTGGCCGCTGGGGCTGGTGAATTGCACGTCGTTCACTGCCGCATAGGCAGCTCAGAAATTGCGGACAAGCACGGCAAACCGTTGTAGTGCGTTCACTGCCGCATAGGCAGCTCAGAAATGTACAGGAGCTCGTGGGGTGGATGACTCAAGGTTCACTGCCGCATAGGCAGCTCAGAAAGCCCCGGGTCAATACGATCAAACGGGCCAATGGTTCACTGCCGCATAGGCAGCTCAGAAAATGTTGTAACCATCAGGCGGCGGTAAGTCATCGTTCACTGCCGCATAGGCAGCTCAGAAAGAGGATTCCTTGGCAGTTCAAGCTGAACTGGAGTTCACTGCCGCATAGGCAGCTCAGAAATGAATCTGCGCCAAGAATTTGATCGCTTGAAGGTTCACTGCCGCATAGGCAGCTCAGAAAGGTAACGGGATTTGATGACAACGGCCATTCCCAGTTCACTGCCGCATAGGCAGCTCAGAAAGTTGTCCGCCTTGACGGCGAGGTCGAATAGGTGTTCACTGCCGCATAGGCAGCTCAGAAAGTGATGCGGACGGCCTGCGCGTCACCGTCACCGTTCACTGCCGCATAGGCAGCTCAGAAAAGCTGCACGGCTTGGGTGGGCGTGAGGCCTGCGTTCACTGCCGCATAGGCAGCTCAGAAAAAGGCCGGGGCCAGTTTGCCCAGGAGCCAGCCGTTCACTGCCGCATAGGCAGCTCAGAAAGCGCCTGAGTTCACCAATGGTACGGGCCGCACGTTCACTGCCGCATAGGCAGCTCAGAAAGCCATCCTGAAAATCACAGTGCTGGCCAATGCGTTCACTGCCGCATAGGCAGCTCAGAAATTGCTGACCGGCATCACTGTGATCGGATTCTTGTTCACTGCCGCATAGGCAGCTCAGAAAATGACGATCAACCGTGTGCCAAGCTACGAAATGTTCACTGCCGCATAGGCAGCTCAGAAATGAGCCCTTCAGAGGCCGGTCACCACAACACCGTTCACTGCCGCATAGGCAGCTCAGAAAGACTGCGTTGCAGGCCATGTGCCCGGCTCGGGGTTCACTGCCGCATAGGCAGTTCAGAAAGTCTCGCTCCACCGGCTTTCGCCGATGTCGCCGTTCACTACCGAACAGGCCGCCCAAAAAATGCTCCTAAAGCATGCGCCCAGACCCCCAGCCCTGTCTCTGGACTGTCACGTAAATGCCCCAGCGCCACCCGGTGTTTGGTGCAAAATTGTCCTTTTGATTTCAGGCAAACCACACCATGCAACCTTTCCACTTGGCTTTCCCCGTCACTTCTTTGGCCAAGGCCAGAGCGTTTTATGGTGACCTGTTGGGTTGTCCAGAAGGCCGCTCCAGTGAGCACTGGATTGACTTCAATTTTTACGGCCACCAAATCGTGGCCCACTTGAGTCCTTCCGAGGCGGGTCACCACAACACCAGCGCGGTGGATGGCGACAACGTGCCTGTGCGGCACTTTGGTTTGGTGATGGAGATGAGCCAGTGGGAAGCCATGGCAGACAAGCTCAAAAAAGCGGGCACCCAATTTGTCATCGAGCCCCACATTCGGTTCAAGGGTGAGGTGGGCGAGCAGGCCACCATGTTCTTTTTGGACCCTTGCGGCAATGCGGTGGAATTCAAGGCGTTTGCCAACCCCGAGAGCCTTTTCGCCAAGTAAACTTCAGCGCCTTTTTCAGGCTTTCAACGACTGCATCACCCGGGCGATGCAGTCGTTTGTTTTGGCACTGTCAATCCACCGCATGATGCACACCAATTGCAGCTCGGGATCGACCCAGGTGATGGACGAACCCGCGCCAATGGCAAACCAGGAAGTGCGGGGCGCATCTTTGAACAGCGCGCCATCTTTGTTGAGCCAAATCAGGTAGCCGTAATAGGGCGCGATGTCGCAGGGCTGCTGCATCATGTGCAGCCATTGCTGGGACAAAATTTGTTGGCCCTTGAACTGGCCTTGCGCCATTAGCATCAGGCCAATCAGCGCCTGGTCCATGGCCGATATGGACACGCCGCCACCCCAGTGGCTGCCGCCTGGCACCGACATCATGCGTTGGCCATTGACCTCGGTCCAGCCTTGCTCGTAGCCTACCCACTGAAACGCGTCTGCGCAGCCCAGGGGTTTCCGGAAAAATTCTTCAAACACGTCGGGCAGCGGGCGTTTGAACAGGTGCAGCAAAGCCAATGACAGTTGGTTGATGCGCACGTCGTTGTACTCAAACCGCGAGCCCGGCTCGCCCAGCGGCCGGGCATCGCCTTTTTGGCCGTCGGCTTGTCCGGTTTGGTATTCCAGCCAGCGGTAGCGGTCGACCTGTTCAGGGATGCCCAGGCAAGTGCCTTCCCATTCGCTGGTTTGCTGCAGCAAATGGTGCCAGGTGATGCGCGACAAACGATCGCCCTCAAAGCCAATGCCGGGGCATTGCTCAACCACGGGGGTGTGCACGTCTTTGATCAGCCCTTGGTCAAACGCCAGACCGGCCAGCAAGGCCAAATAGGTTTTGGCCACACTGAAAGTCAGGTCGGCCTTGTGCGGCTCGCCCCATTGGGCCAGCAACTGGTGTTGGTGAAACAAAACACCCGACACAGGCCCACGCCCATGAACCGGGCCATACAAGCGGTTGTAGGGCGGTGGATCGGCCTCGTGAATGCCCCAAGGTGCCGAGTTGTCACGCGACCAGGGTGTTTCGCACGACTGGATGAATTCAAGGGTTGATTCAAGTGAGTGGTTCATGTGTATGCTCGTTTCGTCAGTCTGTCATTTAGGACTTTTTAGGCTGCTGCGAAGGACTTTTTAGGCTGTTACGCAGGACTTTTTAGACTGTCATCCCGGACTTGATCCGGGATCCATTGCGCGCAGCTGGCGTTTGCAAATGGCAGCGGTACACAGTGGATCCCGGGTCTTCGCCCGGGATGACAAGGAGGATATCTTCGCCCGGGATGACAAGGAGGATATCTTCGCCCGGGATGACAAGGAGGATATCTTCGCCCGGGA
>JAIXOX010000057.1 GCA_027486555.1 Comamonadaceae bacterium | reverse complement strand
CGCGGCCATTTGCGCTCGCCGGATGTGGTCAGAGATGTTTTGCCGCAGGCCCAGAAATACGACCCGACCCTGGACGAGGCCATCGTCACGGTGGCCATGAAACGACTCGACGATGTATGGGACCAACTATTCCCTGCAGAGCAGATGCGGATTGTGCGGTTGCTGGTTCGCCAGGTGAATGTATCGCCCAACAACATGTCGATGGATCTGCATCCCACGGGTATCCAGCGACTGGTGCTTGAGTTGCATCACAAGAAACTGCAGCCCGAGCCAGCCACGGAAATGGAGTCGGAGGCCGTGGCATGAGCGAGATTCAAATCAGATCCACTGGCACTACGGAAGTGATTCAATCCAGCGACGGCCGGATCACGCTGTCGGTACCGATTCAGATCAAACGCCGCAGCGGGAGAAAACAAATGACGCTGCCTAACGGGCAATCAGGCCAGCCGGGCAAACTGCTGCGGCCGTGGGATGTGGCGGCCACACCGCTGCAACTGGCGCTGGCAAGAGGCCACCGGTGGCTGGCCATGCTGGAGTCCGGCAAGGTGAAAAACCTGACTGAAATTGCGGCGTTGGAGGGGGTCGACAACAGTTACGTCAGCCGGATGGTGAACTTGACCACCCTGGCACCGGACATCGTCGAGGCGATTTTGGAGGATGCGCTGCCGGACCACCTGACGCTGTTTGATCTTGCTGTGGACCCGCCTGCGTTGTGGGAGGATCAGCGAGAAAGAGTTTGGTGAACATTTAAAGGCGACCGCTTCACCGCTTGGCAGCTGAAAACGTCGTCAATTCAAACTTTTGCAAATGGACCGAGAGCCTGGGTAAGCAAGGAAATGCGCCAAACTGGACGTTCTTTCTGAGTGATTCCTTCGACCAAAAACAGGCTTACCTAAAGGCGTGCACGCACTCTCAGTAAATTCCCCTTCCACAAGCTCTAAAATTCGGTAACCGAGGGTGAGACGCGTCCAATGGCATACCGAAATAAGACTTACATCGCCTTCGACGGCGACAACGACATGCGCTACTACCGTCTTATGACGGCTTGGAAGGCGCATGACGGCTTTTCGCTAAATTTCCACAACGCTCACGACCTAAATACGGCTCGGGATTCGAGCCAAGAAGAAAGCATAAAGCGCCAGCTTCGGGAACGCTTTGCAAACTCTAAATTGCTCGTGGTGCTTATCGGAGAAAGCACTAGATACTTGACCAAGTTCGTGAAGTGGGAACTGGAGGTGGCTTTGCGGCTTGGTCTGCCCGTCATCGGCGTGAACTTGAACGGGAGCAGGCAGATGGATGACCGTTGCCCGCCGACGATCCGGGATCAACTGGTGGTGTACACCTCGTTCAATCACAACATCATTGAACATGCGATGGAGCACTGGCCAGACGAGTTCCACCGGCTAAGCAGCGCGGGCACAACTGGGAACCGCCACTACACCGACGATGTCTACAGGCAACTCGGACTATGAGGTACTTTTTCGAGTCGATTATGACGCGAGCCTATTGGCGCTACGCACTGTTCTCCGGCGAAGCGATTGGTAAGTTCTTCGCTGTAGTGGGTATCTTGTACCTTTGCGTCGACTTAGCCGATGCCTTCAATATCTACAAGAAGGACCAGTACAGATACTACGGGTTAATCATCTTGGTCGTGCTTGCGCTGATCTATGTGCTGTCTACTCGCAGGCCCCTTTCACGTGTCAGTTATAAGATTCCTCAAAAGGACTTTGCTGTCGAAGTCCTGATTGGCGACCTATTTAAGATCCCTGGCGAAGTGATTATCAGTACAAACTCAACCTTTGATACGGACATGTCTTCGGGGCTAATCGCTGTAAATAGCTTGCAGGGTCAGTTGGCTACCAACTACTTCAACGGTCAAACTACGGAGATTGATCGTCAAATCGAAGCCTCGCTTTCGAGGGAACAGTTCACCATCAACGACAAACGCCCTGGCAAGAAGACGGAATATCCTATTGGCACTGTCGCTCGTGTGAGCGCGCAGAACAAAAATTTTTACCTTGTGGCGATGGCGCACATGGACGATTACGGCAACGCTTCGTCAGACTTGAAGATGATTGACGAGGCGCTTGAAAAGCTGTGGATCAACCTTGCATCTAAGGCCGAGGTCGGTGACATCGTTATGCCGTTGATGGGTACGGGACGCGGACGTGTCGCGTATCCTCGGAAGAAGATGATCGAACGAATTGCTCAGTCCTTCACCGACGCCTGCAGCCAGCGCGCGTTTTCCAACAAATTGATCATCGTCGTGCGCCCCGAGGACGCGTCGAAGTTCTCGCTAAATCTGTTCCAAGTCCGGGACTACCTGGGACAGAGCCTTCACGCCTAACAGTTGTATCGCCTATCACTGCTGATGACCCTGAAATTCGTAGCGTTGCAATAAGGTTTGCCTACTTGAAGCGCAAGTGACTCAGGCTGAGCAGAAACTCAAACGCTGCCTTCCTTTTCGATCACCAAAATTCGCGACGCAACTCGTGGGTGAGCGACATGCTCACACCCCACTTCTGCATAGAACAAGTCTCCCGCTTCGAGCGTAACGACCTTCTCGACGCCATCAATGCGGTAGTGCATGTCCACTACGCCATCCATCACAGCAAAGACTTCTTGCCCATCGTTGATGTGCCAGACGTAGGGCTGATCCGTCCAGTGCAAGCGAACGCTGGTGCCTGCGAGCGTGGCAACGTGAAGAGCGTCCCAAGGTCGGGTACCTTGAAACTCTTTGCTTCGAATGATTTCCATGCTAGTACCAGGGTCAGGAGTAGAAAATTGAATATTAACGATTTCTTGTTGCGGCTGACTCAAAACCTAAAGTCAATCTAGCGTACGTGCCGTCCCCTCAGCCTACCAATGCCACGAAAAAAACGATTGATTCGTCCGCGCGTAACCTATTGATTTATATAGCGTTGACGGGCGTGCCTTCCGGACTTCGGCCTGCGCTGGGTGGGAAGGGTCGGAGAGAGAATACGCAAACGGAGAGTAAAACGCGCCGGTTACTGGCAGAAATGGTTCTCTCCATAGTCCGCAAGAACCCGCAGGAACCCGCGTAAACACGCGGTGGTAGGCAAAAAAAAGCCAACCCCGAAGGGTTGGTTTTTCCTTTATTGGTGGTGGTGTGCTACCAGAGGGCAAACGGTCTGGGAATAGCGATCCCCGGTCCTATCTAGCCACAGCTAGCTAATGCAAAATCGCTCGTCGTTTCCCAGTAAAAACCAGCAAATTCGAGCCCAAATTTTATTGATTTGCGGACGGCGGTTCAAATCCGCAAATCACTATTGAACCGTCGCGCACAAAATAACTAGGGACTAAATAGATTTTAAGGATCCTGGTTGGTCGATCGGAAAACCCATCCGCTTGCATGTTCTGTATCAGATCAAGAGCATGCCCAGCCATAAGACACGTTACTCACCTCGCAGATCTCGTGCGATAAGTTCAAAATAGGAAATGTCCGTAAGTTGACGGGGCTGACGTCCAGGGCGAAGTCGGCCTGTGACTCTAACGTAAGCACCATTAGTCATGTGCGCGGTGTCCGCTTTACCGTAGTCATCTGCAGACAGAGAAACCTTGACCCTTACCGTCTCACCTTCGTCAGGAAGCAACAAAGCCAAGATGACGTCACCGGATCTTCGACCGCTTTCATCCATCGCACCATCTAGTCGCTCGACCGTACCAATAAAGGACTCTTCGTCATGCTGCTCTTGAGTTCTCAACTCTCTCCGCACCTCCTCAATTCGAGAGAAATAATCCCTCTGAATTTTGATGGCTCGTGGACTAACGCTTTGCGGAACAGCATGCAAGGCAGACCAGTCAAACCCGACATCCAGAGAGTTATCTACCACCTCATCATGCATCGCTGAAAGCGCCTCGCAGAAGTTAGAGGAAATCAAAGGGGCTGTTTGGCTTTTTAAATTAGAGACCAGTACATCTAAAGTGTCGGCTTCAATAGCAGAGGTCAGCTTGTACAAAGAACTCTGCAACGCCAAAGTAACCTGTCGAACAAACGGCGCGCCAGTGTCATCAATATCTAAATTGCCTTGGATTTCCATGGAATGAACTGGGCAAGCAACTTTGAGTACAAAACTTCCATTCTCAGTCTGCTGAAATCTCGCTTTCTCCACAAACTGATTAGCCTCTACCAAAGACAGCCTAGGATGATGCATGCGTGGTCGCAACACTGTACAAGCTGTTGCCTTAAGCAGTTTCTCTGTGTTCTGTACTAAAGTAGCAGCAAAGCCCAAAGGGAGAGAATTGTCATTCCCATCAAAAAAAACTCGAAGTCGAAGAACATCGTCTTTAAGAGCTTGAACCCTTGTTACAACATTCTCTAACTTTTGCCCAGTAATATCACCCAATTTCCAGAAAACTCGATCAAGAGATTCTCGATAATCAGGTGCAGTCATATCCATTGGATATGCAAGCTGTCGTCGAGGAAAATCTTTATTCTCTAATATGTACAAACGATCTTTGATAGCAGCCTCAAGAACAGTCCAACCCTGAGCCTTCAAATAATCTCGTAGATCAGTTGGTGCAACTATTTTTTCGGTACTCATACCGACACCTCCTGATATAGAGGAATTTCATTTTTAGATATCTTCGCCAAAATATTTATCAAACCATTAGGATCAAATGTCTGATCTTTTGGCAAATAAACAGTCTGGGCTGTGGCATTGCTCGATGCACTCGCCCCTCGAAGACTTACCCAGTAAGCACAATTTTTCAACTGAAGCGCATCTTCGGTATGTACAAGCCAATCTTTTTCATCAGAAGGCAAGAACAAAACAACAAGTATCCTTGGCGTTGATAAAGTGTCAGTTCGCAAATCGTTGTACTGATTTATTCCAGATAAGCTGTATGAGAATGAATTTCCAACGACCACAGGTTGTTTAACAGTGGCCTTCAATTGAACCTTAATATCAACTTCCTGACGATAACCTCCGTTGGGGAAAGGTCCCCAACCCGTCAACTCAGCGTCCACCCCAACATTGTCATCATGTCGACTTGATACCTTACACCCAACGCCTGCACGAGCGGCCACAGCATGCAGGTAGGCATAGCTAAGCTCGGACTCGATGTTTTGGTGTGTCAAGGGTCTCATGGCTTAAAAAGGCTCAAATGTGCCATCTTAAACCCGATAGCCTGAAGACTCACGATCACAGCCAACTTTTCCTTCTCAAGCGCAGCCAAGACACCACTGAATCAGGGCCAGCGGGGTCGATTTGAGGTAGATGCTCCCAATGCTTGACACTGATCGTTTTCACGACCATTACAGATTACCTGTCTTACATGCGTTTTACCGGCCCGGACCAATCATTTTCATATTTTGCATCTGAGTCTGGCGAGGCCAGGCTAGCTTAAGGCGACGCAGAGCAGTTCCCATACGAATTTTCGTATGGAGAAATCTGATGCCCACAAAAATCTGCGCCTGCTGCGGCCAGTCCTTCCCACCAGACCCTCGGGTCAAAAACCAAGCCTACTGCTCCTCACCGGCCTGCCAGGCCGAACGGCGCAAACGTTGGCGGCAATCACGTTCGCGCACGGATGAGGTGTACCTCGACAACAAATCCCGCGCCCAACGAGCCTGGCTGGATCGCAATCCTGACTACTGGCGCACGTACCGGGCCAACGGCGCAGGCACCCCAAACAAGCAGATCATCGATTCCAAACCTGCCCTGGCACCGTTGTCTGGCTTGTACCGGATCCAGTTCATTCCCAACATTGACCCTGCTAAGAGCGACGAGTGGATTGCCGAGATTTCCCCAGTGTGCGCCGACTGTCCGTGCAAAGAGAACGAGTGCAAAGATATAACTCGTTCGACGAATTGACCCGCTGGCATTACCGTTGCGTCCAAATAAGCTCCCGAACACCTGCATGGCAACCGCCTCACCGGTAAGTCAACGCTGACAACCGTCAGCGCCATGGCTTGCGGTGAAGTGAAACGCAGGCCCGAGAGCACTCAATACACACGTTGAACGATCGGGTGCTATGCAAAATAATGAGGTCACAGAAGATCAGCCGGAACCGTCCAAACGCATTCGCGCTGCCGAATACGTTCGCATGTCCACGGAGCACCAGCAGTACTCCACCGAAAACCAGGCCGACAAAATCCGGGATTACGCCCGACTCCACGGTATCGAAATCGTTCACACCTACGCCGATGATGGCAAAAGCGGCCTGAGGATCGGCGGGCGCTTGTCCCTCCAGAAACTGCTCAGTGACGTGGAAGGTGGCACTGCCGACTTCCAAATGGTTCTGGTGTACGACGTCAGCCGCTGGGGACGGTTTCAGGATCCTGACGAAGCAGCCTATTACGAACACCTCCTCAAACGCAAAGGCGTACACGTCCGGTATGTCGCTGAACAATTCGACAACGACGGATCCCCGGTTTCCACCATCGTCAAAGGCGTCAAGCGCGCCATGGCCGGTGAATACAGCCGGGAACTCTCCGTCAAGGTGTTCGCCGGTCAGTGCCGACTGATTGAGCTGGGCTACCGCCAAGGGGGACCTGCCGGATATGGGTTGCGGCGCGTACTCCTGGACCAGACCGGCTCCGTAAAGGCAGAGTTGGCGCGTGGTGAGCATAAAAGCCTGCAGACCGACCGGGTCATTCTGATGCCTGGACCCGACGCCGAGGTGCAAAACGTGCTCCAGATCTACCGCTGGTTCACCGACGACGGCCTGAGCGAATCAGAAATCGCCGTGCGTCTGAATGATCAAGGCGTGCGCACCGACCTGGGACGTGATTGGACCCGGGCCACCGTGCACGAGGTGTTGACCAACGAAAAGTACATTGGCAACAACGTGTTCAACCGGATCTCGTTCAAGCTCAAGATGCTGCGCACCGTGAACGAACCGGACAAGTGGATCAAAAAAGAAGGCGCTTTCGAAGCCATCGTGCCGCCGGAGGCGTTCTACATGGCTCAGGGCATCATTCGTGGTCGTACCCACCGTTACAGCAGCGAGGAGTTGATCGAAAAACTGCGCAATCTCTTTGAGAACCGGGGCTTTTTGTCAGGGCTGGTCATTGACGAGACGGAAGGAATGCCCTCCTCCTCAGCCTACATCCACAAATTCGGAAGCTTGATTCGCGCCTACCAAACAGTGGGGTTCACCCCAGACCGGGATTACCGCTATTTGGAAATAAACCAGTATCTCAGGCGGCTGCACCCGCAAATCGTGGCCCAGACTGAAAAAGCCATTGGCGAGTTGGGGGGAACCATTGAGCGCGATCCCGCCACCGATCTGCTGCTGGTCAACCAAGAATTTACGGTGTCGCTGGTACTGGCGCGCTGCCAAACCCATGACAACGGGCGCAATCGTTGGAAGGTGCGGTTTGACACCAGCCTGGCTCCTGACATCACGGTGGCAGTGCGGCTGAACCATGCCAACGATGCGCCAATGGATTACTACCTCCTGCCGCGCCTGGATTTTGGGTTGCCGCGCATCAGTCTGGCCGATCGCAACGCTGTTGAGATTGAGAGCTACCGCTTTGACACCCTGGATTATTTCTATGGCATGGCCCAACGCACCCGCATCCGGAGAGCGTCATGACCAATAAGCACCCATCGGCTAATTTGCGCATGATCCCCGTCGACAGAATCGAGGTGCTCAATCCCCGCGACCGCAACAAGCAGGTGTTCGAGCAGATTATTGAGAACATCAAAACCGTCGGACTCAAGAAGCCAATCACCGTGACACCACGTCCTGGCGATGACGGCAGCGAGAAATATGTGCTCGTTTGTGGTGAGGGCAGACTCAAAGCGTTCATGGCACTGGGCGAAACCACCATTGCTGCGCTGGTGGTTGATGTCAGCGATGAAGACGCCTTCATCATGAGCATGGTAGAAAACATTGCCCGTCGCAAATCCAGTCCCCTCGAACTCCTGGCGGGCATCCAGCAACTGGTGGCCAAGGGCTATGACAAGAAAATCATCGCCAGAAAAACCGGTTTGAGTGTCGAATATGTGCAGGGGATCATGCTGCTCATCAAAAATGGCGAGGAACGCCTGATGGTGGCTGTGGAGAGTGGCCGCATACCGCTCAATGCTGCGCTGGCCATTGTGGGCGCTGGAAACAGCAATGAGGCGGTGCAAGCCGCGCTGCAAGAAGCCTATGAGTCGGGTTTGCTGCGCGGAAAGCAGCTGATTCAAGCCCGCCGGATTATCGAAAAACGCCAGACCTTTGGGCGAGCCTTAGGCCGGGGCACGCAACGTGTGGCAGTGGACATCACGGCCTCGAGCCTGGTCAGAACGTATCAAAAGGAAGTGGAGCGCCAAAAGCTGATGGTCAAAAAAGCAGGTGCCGCCCAGCAACGTCTCCTGTTTGTGATCGGTGCCTTGGGGCAACTCCTGGGCAATGAACACTTCACCACGCTGCTTCGGGCCGAGGGTTTGGACACCTTACCGACGTACCTGGCCGAGCGTGTATGGCCGAAAGGAGCCTGATATGGCGCAACTGCCCCTCGCATTCCTGCTTGATCCGCTTTCCATTCCACTTGACCAGATTCTGCCGTCCCGCAAGGCGCTCTCCAGAATTTTGACCACCCGAAAATTCATGCAAATCCAAGCCTCCATCAAGGCCGTCGGATTGATAGAGCCACTGACGGTGGGGCCTGCCGATAGGCAAACGGGGTACCGCGTCCTGCTTGATGGTCATCTACGACTGTTGGCGCTCAGAACGCTGGAACACACTGAAGCACCCTGCCTGGAATCCACGGATGACGAAAGCTACACCTACAACACCAAAATCAACCGGCTGTCATCCATTCAAGAACATGTGATGCTGTGTCGGGCCGTCGAAAAAGGCGTCACGGCACAGCGCCTGGCCGACGCTCTGGATCTGGACATTTCGACCATCACCCGCAAGCTCAATTTGCTCGATGGCATCTGCGCCGAGGCGGCGTCACTCCTCAAAGATCAGCAATTTGCGGCCGACCTCGGCACCATTTTGAAAAAAATGAAGCCCATGCGCCAAGTGGAATGTGTTGAATTGATGGTGGACGCCAACTGTGTCACCTTGGCCTACGCGAATGCACTGTACGCGGCGACACCGGCGAACCAACTGGTGGATGCCGTCGTGGTCAAAAAGGTCGCCGGTGTGAGCCCGACACAGATGGCCAACATGGAACGCGAAATGGGCAGCCTTCAAGAGCAATACAAGCTTGCCGAACAAAACTTCAGCCAAGATGTTTTCAATTTGCTTCTTGCGAGCAAGTTCCTGTCCAAATGGCTGGAAAACGCCGAGATCCAACGGTACTTGCAGCAGCACTATCCGGAGATTCTGACGGAACTCAAATTTATCGTGGAATGCGAGTCACTCGACGCATAGATGAATGCCCAGCAGCGATTTTTTTCATTCGCCAGCAGCGCGTGGCCTACATGGCGCAGCCTTTGCCCATCCATCGTCCGGCGAGCACCATGTCGATGACGACTCGTCCGATACCCATCGAAATGCACCGCAGCCAGATCCTGTCTGCCTGTATGGCTTGGTTGGCGATGTGGCTGGAGCAGGCAGTGAAGGCACGGAAGCCAACCCCTATGCGATAGCGGCCAATTTCATGGCATACCTGTCGTGCGCCATCGGCCGTGGACCGTACCTACCGGTTGGCAACACCTGGCACCATGCGCGGCTGTTTATCCTGCACATAGGCCGGTCTGGTCGTGGCCGCAAGGGGGATGCGGTCTCACTGGTCAACCGCCTGGATACGGCACTGCGTCAACTTCGGGAAACTGCGGCACCACCCATCCACCGGGGCGGACTCTCCAGCCGGGAGGGGTTGGTCTGCCTGTTTCATGACGGCTACAAACAGGGCAAGCTGGAAGTTCCTGCCATTCTGGACAAGCGATTGTGGGTCGTCGAGTCAGAATTTGCCAATGTTCTGCACCAGGGACGCCGTGAGGGCAACACCTTGTCGGCGGCACTGCGAGACTGCTGGGATGGCGTTTGCCTCAAACCAGCCACCAAATCTAATCGCCTGTATGCAAGCCATCCCCACCTGTGTTTGAGTGGGGCGATTTCTCCCAGTGAGCTCTTGGGGTTGATGCGCGCGCGTGAACTGACGAACGGCTTTGCCAACCGATTCTTGATGCTTTGGGCTGAGAGGGAAAAAGTGGTGCCGTTTCCCAAAGCAACGCCACAGGAAACGGTGGACACATTGGCAGCCAGAATGCTTGGCGTTCTGGATTTTGTCCAAGCCGAACGGGTCACGGAGCGCGATCACATGCGGATTGAACTGACTGCACAGGCCCAGGGCCTCTACTCGCAGTTGTATCGCGGGGAGCTGATCGACGACAGTGCTGGTGAGCGTGTGACGGCTTTGCTGGAACGCCGCGCACCCATGTTGCTTCGCTTGGCCATGATTTTTGCCCTGTGCGATCTTCAAACGCAGATTGACGTGCAACATATCCAGGCCGCCATGGGTTGGATTCGCCATGGCGTCGAGTCTGCCAAATTCGTATTCGTCAAAGCCACTGACGCAGCAGACTCGGATCGAACCACGGCGGCGGTCAAGAAAATTGTGGATTTTCTGCGGGATAAGGGGACGGCAACCCGGTGGCAAATCACCAGCGAATGTTTTCAGGGGCATGCATCCAAGTCCACCATCGATGCAGCCATCGAAAGGCTGCTGCTGGCATCACCACCTCAAATCACGGTTCAACTCGAACCTCGCATGCGGGGTACGCGTGGGCGTCAGACCAACATCTACGCTTTGACGGTCGGCCGACCAGTTTCCGTATCTGATAGGTAGGCACTGATCAACAGCACGCGAGATACTTCGCATTCTTCGCAGCTGCTGCGAAGAATTGTTCGGCTGCAAGCTGTTGAATTAAAAGGCGAAATAATTCTTCGCACACTTCGCCTGAGAAATCCAGCCATCCACATCAGCCACGAACAGAAAGGCGCCCTCCGTTTCGATTTCTCATTCGTCCGCAGGATTTCGCAACCGTTGAAATCACCAATTCGCGACGTCGCTGCCAGCGTCGCGCGATTATGCCCCGGAACTGTGCAAACTGGCCCACGCCCTTGAACAGGCACAAACAGTACGCTACCTCCTACAGTTCAATCCCGTGGCTTGTATGGAATAGGTTCAGGATGATTTCGAACCCAAACGACGATAAGCGCAGACAAACGGTTCAATGCTTTCTCAGCGTCTGATTCCACAAAAAAACTTTCGCCCAACACCTCAAACCCGGCCCGTTCACCTCTTGCCGCTGCTTCCCCTATTTTCCCTGCCCGCTCAACTTCGGCAATGTCTTCCGACAGTCCTTTCCTGACGCGTTCAGAAAAGCCGCTATAACTTCCCAAGGTCACCCCAATCAGCCTGAGTAGCCCTGCGTAGTAGGCGTCCCAATTCATCATACCGTTTCGGAACAGTTCACTCGAAAGACGACCTTCAGCCCGGATCAATTCGCCTTGTAAAGTTGAAGCGTCTCCACTCTCAGGAACAAGTTCTTTCCATAGTTGATTTTTTTCGAGCGATAGCTTTGAGATCCATTCGTCAACGTGGGAATGCACCTCAGATTTTTTCGCTAGGCCTTTGAAACTTTCTTTTTCAAGTCCAAGATCAACCGCCCATTGCGCATACTCATCCAGCCTTGGCATTTTTGCTTTACGCCGCTTTGGCCTGTATATCTCTTGAGGGCTTGATGAAATGCAAAACTCCTGCTCAACCTCACCAGAATATTTGATAGGTTTTTCATGCGTCAATATCCAACTGAGAACCACGACCCACAATCTGGTCAACCGGGTCGAATATTTAGTTGGAATCAGTGACTCGAAATACTCAGAACTTTGCTTCGACCCGCTACCAGGCAAAGACGAAGTCAATTCAGATACATCATTAACAAAAACCTTTTGCACAAGGTAGGGAAGCTTGCTTTTGACTATCTTGTTGTAAATAAAGTCTTTCAAACCATTCAGATAATCATCAAACCTATTGTCGTCACTGTTACACGCATGTTCAATATTTTTCATTGCGTACAGCAGTTCACCCTGAACTGATTTAACAGGACCCGAATTAGGTACATGACCATTCCAAAGGTCATCTACACGTTCAACAATACTACCGACCCATTCGTCGATGATGGCCTTGATTTTCTCCGAATCACTTCCAGAAGGCACTGCTCCTGCATATCCCAGTTCACGCGCCCATTGAAGGTGTGTACTTGGGTCCCTTGATACCAACTGTTCAAGGATGATGTAACTTGGTGAGTTCCAAAATTTTGTGGTCTCTGCAAAGCTTCGTGGTGTGGAACCGAACAGAAATTTTGCCGCCAAACCGGCGTCATTTGATTTAGATATGACATCAACCAGTTCGCAAGGAACATCACCCGTTTCGTTTTTCAATCCCACAGTCGTCTCCTTAATAGTTGGAAATTCAGTCAAGATGGAGGTCTGCGGTATGGATGACCCATTCATAGGTATACAACATTCAAGTCGGCACCAAGAACCTCCTTTGCCAGTGGCACAAGATGGTCGTGGTGGGTAAGAAAGACAACCTGCATGTTGAGCGACAGGTCGCCCAGGACCTTCAGTCCCGCCGCTGTCCGATGGTCATCAAAGTTGATGAACAGGTCGTCAGTTATGAGCGGCATGCTGACGCCCTGGTCGATCTGAAGTTCGAGCGCGGCCAAGCGAAGTGCCAGATAGAGCTGGTCTCGCGAGCCCTCGCTCATTCCGGTGACATCGACTTGCTCGCCGCTGGGTCGGATACCGAACAGAAGTGGGGTATCGCCCTCGGAATCCACTAGCAATCTCGCGAAGGAGTCCATCGTCAGCCCATTGAAGATGGCGGATGCCTTGGACAGCATGGGACCCTGCTTGGTCTCGCGGAACTTCTCGATTGACCACTTCAGAAGTCGCGCAGCAGTCTGCAGCCGCAGGTAGCGCTCTGCGGCGTCCGCCATGGCAGCAATCGCCTCCTGCCGCTGCGCCTCTGCTCGGGCCGCCTGATCGGTCCCGTCCAGGGCATCAAAGGCGACCTTCTGTGCACCGAAATCGTTGCTGAGCGATGCGATCTGGTCCACCACGTCGCGCGAAGCCGGAACCAAACGATCGAGCTCAGCCTTGAGCTCATCAGCTCCGAAGCTTTCGCTTTCCCTTCGCAGGACTTCCAATGGCAGGCCGTCCGCTGCCTGTGTCAAATCCTGCTCGGCAGACTGAATTTTGCGCTCAACTGCCCGACGTTGGTCGGATCGTTCAATGGCTCGTCCAAGGGCCGTCACCTCCTCCACACCTGCGGCTGCCATCAATGGGGCCAGTCGGGCGTGCACCGCTTGCAGGCGCTTCTGGGCTTCAGTCAACTCAGCCTGGCTACGGTGCAAGCGAGCCAACAAATCGTTCGATGATGCCTCATCCTTCTGCGCAAGGTCCAGGCGTCGGGCTAGCTCCAGAGAAGTGTCCTCAGGCGATTGATCTGCCAAGTCTGGCGCCACCCGCGCGATTAGGCTTGTAGCGGTTGCTGCCAGGCCGTCGAGATCGGCCTGCATCGTTTCAAGCCGCTCGCTGCGAATACTGCGGATACGGTCCAACAGGCGCTCAACGTCCTGCATCACGTCGATCTCCGCATCCACCTGATCGACAGGCGTATCCGCACCGTAGCCCACGGATTGCACTGCCACCTGCCAGGACTGCATCCATGCGTCCCAAGCTTCCTGAGCAGCTTGAAGTGCGTCCTGCAGCTTGCCTAGGCTGCGTTGTCCTTCACGTATCTGCTTCTCCAGCGTCTTGCGTTGCCCCTGCTCCTGGTCTGCTTGCGTAATCAGAGCGCGTGCCTCTCGCAGACACACGCTGAGTTTCGGTGCGTGTGACTCCGCTGCATCATGACCCAGTTGACTCCATAGACTGTCTCGGATCTTCGCCGCCGCTGCTAGCTGCACCGAACGGCGCCGCTCGGCGGCCGATCCTTCTCTGACCAGATCCAGCACGTCCGTGCGTAATTGAAGCCAGCTGAGCGCCATATCCAATGGCAAGGCGGGCAGGCCACAAGCAGTCGCCAACGCATCCCACTGAGCAATGCGTTCTTCCATTCGGCTCTTGACAGCTTGCAGGCGACGATCGAGGTCCAGATGCTCCCGTTGCCTGTGCTCCAGGGCATCGGTCTTGGATTGGCGATCAGCTTCGTACTGGGCGCGGTCCAGACGGTCGTCGGCGAGCTTGTCTGCTTCGGAGATCTGCGCTTCGAATCCTGCTGACCGATCCAACAAGGCCTGGGGAGCTTGCTTGATTCCCTGCCAGGACACATCACGAGCACTACGTGCCTCCAGGACTTGCTCTCGCGAAACTGGTTGGAAGTTGCGAACGAACTGCTGCAGGTCAAGCTCTTGTTGCGCGACCTCTTTGGCCTTTGCATCCAGCGCATCGCGATACGTTTTCTCTTCGGCTGCGTTTGCGCGGTGGTGATCGATCAGGCTTTGAATGTGAGCTGTGTCTGGCACCAACATCGCACGCAACGACTCCAGCGGCCGGTGCCAGGCACCCAGTGCAGCCAACGCATCCTCAATCCTTTGTGTCAACCCATCGATCTCATTCTGCAAATCCGCCATCACCTTCTCGTGATCGCCCAACTTCATGGCCTGCTCGACCGTCGATTCCAGCTCCGGATCGACAGCGCCAGCCTGGAGCTGCGACAACTCCGCTTCGCCCTGTTGGATCTGCTCCTGGCGTTCGGACAGGCTGGTTCGCGCGTTCTTCAGATCCAGCGCCAGCGCAGCACGCTCCTTGATCAACGAGGCCAGTCGCACGCGCAACGGGGTGGCCGGCAAGCGTTGGCGCACACCGTCTTCGCTGTCTGCAGGCCAATCAAGACTACGTGCTAATTCCTGCGTGCGAACCCACTCTAGGCGGATCTCTTCCGCTCGCTTGACCATGTCTGTGCGGTGGGTCCGGAACTGCAGACGACGTTCGTTGAATTCTGTGATGTCTTCTTGCAGCGCCAGAATGTTTTTGTCGACAATCGTTGCCGACAAACTGGCTTCCGTCTCATCGACATCCCGCTGTAACCTTGAGATGTCTGCATCCGCCAGCGCAATGTCCTGCGTCGTACGAGCAAAAACCTGAGCAGTAGTCTCCTCCAGAAGAGGGATGTCACCGGCTGCCAACAGTTCGACTCGTTGGGCTCGGGTGGCATCCAGCACCAAAAGCAGAGGCCGGACTCGACGGATGCGCTCAAGACGACTGAGTTGCTGTCGAAGCTCGACATCCCGACCCTTGGCCTCGGCCAACTGCGCTTCTGTGGCGGTCAGCGCATCGTGTTGCGCCTTCCAGTCCTTGGTGCGCAGCGTTGATCGCTTGAATTCGGCGTGCGCAGCTTCGTAGGCTTCGAGCGCCTGGTAGTACGCACGCGTACCGGACTTTCGAGGAGCCCACAACGCGTCTGCTTCCGCCTGTAGCTTTTGTAGGGCATCACCCAAGTGCTCAACGCCTGAAGCTGACTGAAAAAGCATGCGGCCGATATCGTCCGAGGCCGACAGGATCCCGGCACCACCTTCGACCAAAGTCGTGTGATCCAGGGCATACATCCGGTTGAACGAGTGCGCTTGAAGGCTGCCAAGCCACGATTGAAGGACACCATCCGGCAAGGGCGCACCCTCGGGGGTACGAAGTGTGTTCTTGTTGCCTTTGGTGCGGTCGAAGGCGAGCTGCTCTCCATTCACGGATCCAGCGCCCCGCCGTTCAATCACGCCTCCGATGCGCAACTCGGGCATCGGGTGCAGGAAAGCCAAGGGCGTGCGCATCGGAATGCCAAAGAGCCAATCTCCGATGGCGGTACGCACAGTCGATTTGCCAGCCTCGTTGGGGCCGACGATGAGGTGGATGTCTCGCTCCTTGAGGGGAAGTTCCAAGGATCGGTCGGTGAACTTCCCGTATCGAATTAGCTTGAGTTCGCGGATGCGCATGGGTGACCTCTCGCGCTCAAGAAGAAGAATCTGCGCTCTGGACCACACGGCCCATCAGCAAGGGAGCTGCTTGCCGAAGCCGGTCTGGCACTTGTGCGAGCGGGTCTTGTCGCAGCGCTTGCAATTCGGGTGAAGCCTGCAAGACCTCGTGCGGCAACTTCTCCAGCAGACCCAACCAGTCGGCCTGCAACGACTGGACGAAGTCGGGGTCGTCCTTGGCCACCAACGTCAGGCCTGCCAGATCGGCCAGGGATTCTTGTGTTTCGTAGTTATACGGCAATTGCTCCGTAGTCAGAGCCTCGCTGGCCACACGGACCTTCTCGATCCACACCCGTTCGGGATCTAACGCAACGGCCTGAGCGACAACTTCCTGGCGGAGTTGCCCTTCATCGGCGACCAAGGCCATATGTGCGGCAGATCTCCCTGTGAACAGCACCCGGACGGCCAAGGGCAGGTGGGCCGGGGTCGCATCTAGAGCTCGCTCCAGAGCCAGGCCCGCAGCACGGATGGCACCTCGGCGATCACTGAGCTCACTGATGTCCACTTCCAGCGCATGCCACCGCAACACATCAACTTCCAGCCGATCGACTTCGGTGATCTCACCGCCTTCCGCGCTGACCAGGAGCGCGCCGCGCGCACCCAGTTCTCGAATGTGACGGCCCTGCAAGTTGCCAGGGTAGGCGATCGTCACATCTCCCCGCTGCATCCAGTGTTCGTGGACGTGACCGAGCGCCCAGTACTGGTAGCCCTTGGCCTGCAGTTCGGCCACGGAGCAAGGGGCGTACTTGGCGTGCTCGGCGTTGCCTTCGAGCGCTGTGTGCAGGACGCCAATGTTCAGCCAGCCGATCTCCGGCTCTGGGTAGGTCGGCAACAGATTCTCGGTGGTCGCAGCCACTTTGAAGCTGCGTCCGTGCAGAGCGACCTTTTTGTCTTCGATGCGAAAGGTCTCGGCTTTCCGGGATGAGAAGACGTAGACGTTGTCCGGCAGTTCCAGGCCGCGCGTCATCTCGCTGTCGGCATCGTGGTTACCGTATAGCAGGTAGACCGGTATTCCCGCGTGTCGGAGCCGGCCCATCTGGCGGACGAAGAACAACCCTGTGTTGAAGTCCTTCCAGTCCCCGTCGTAAACGTCACCGGCGATCACCATGAAATCGACTTGCTCGTCGATGGCTTGGGTGACCAAGTTGTGGAAAGCGTCCCGGGTCGCAGTTCGCAGGCGTTCAGCGGGCGCGTCGGCGTAAGCAGACAGGCCTCTCAGGGGACTGTCCAGATGGAGGTCTGCGGTGTGGATGAATTTCATGTCTCTGGCCCCTGCATCAACGCCGATACCGCAGTCTGAGCGGCGACCAGTGCAATCACTGGGCGTGCAGTTTTTGACTTGACTCCCATGAGATCTGCCAAATTTCGCCCCGATTTACCGACAGGAAGGCGAGGTACGAGATCCTTCAGACTGTGCGCGACGCTTCCGCCCACGACCGGCACCATGGACCGCTCAAGCTCCATTAGCAGAATCTGATCGATGCTTATGGCGCAATCCACCCATTCCGGCGAGTAGCGTCGGACTCCGTGTGCCAAGTGGTTTCGGATCAGCTTGCTGTAGTCGTGCCAGAGGTCCAGTGCTCTGCTGAGCCTCCGATTGCCAGCAACCAGCGAATCCCACGAGACGTCCTTCACAGCGTACAGGCGATCAAATCTTTTCGGGTACTTCTCCCGATCGGGAGTGACATCATGGTGATGCAGCCAAGCCTGCGCATCCTTGTACGGCACTCTATTCAGTCGAAAGCCGATGAACAAGACTTGTCGAAATAGCGTCTCTGTCGATGCATGCAGAGCCAAGAAATAGGCGTCTCGGCGCTCTCGATCAGCGCCATCCAACTTCGCAGCAATGAGTCCGTTGCCACTCAGCCACACCGTCCAGCCCGGCGCGTCGATGGTCGGCTGAGCAGTTTCAACCACCTCGTTCTCCTGGCTCGGCACGCGTCATCCAAGCAACGGAATGATCTGATCATTTCCGTTCCTGATAGCTACCTCCTTGGCCGTCAGACCCTCATCGTCTTTGAGGGTGCGGTCAGCGCCAAACTTCAACAGCAAGCGCACTGCTTCTGCATGCCCTTCTGTGGCGGCCATCATCAGTGGGGTGATACCGATATTGGTCTTGGCATCAACGTCCTGCGGCCGATGGTCAAGTAGGGCTTGAAGAGCGCCTAGGTAGTTGCTGGCCGCAGCAAGGTGGATAGGCATAGCTCCTGATTCATGTCTCAATGATGAATCAGCCCCGGCGTTCAGCAGCGCCAAAGCACAGCGGTCATCGGCCGTACGGCCAGCATCGGGAGCCAAGAGGGACATGAAGAGAGCCGTCTGCCCTTCACCGATAGTTCGATCAACGGACGCGCCAGCACGAATCAGAGCGTTCACGAGATGAAGTCGCTTACCCATTGCAGCGAAAACCAGATATGGGAACTCACCAACCTTCGGGTCAGCACCCGCCACAAGCAATGCGTCAAGTATTTGCTCGAAGCCCCGCTCCCTTCGTCTGCTAACTTCGTCTTGCATCAGCCCCTGTATCGCCATTGCTAGCGCAGTACGACCCTCGTCGTTCACGTAGTTGACGTCGACGCCAGCAGCGACTTGCCTTGAGACGGTCAAGGCATCACCCGTCAGGCAAGCCATCAACAACTCGTTGCCATTCACTTCAATATCTGATTCACCATCGTTCTCTGAAGTATCGCCATCCGATGTCTTTGCCTTCATCGCGTTGAGCATGGCATGCATTTGCGTCAGACCCTCCAGCTCCTCTGGCTCATCGATGGGCGAGCCCGCCTCTTTGAGAGCCTGCATCATCCGGATGCGATTTGAAGCGGCCGCGATCATGTACGCCGTCTTACCTTCGTTATTTCGATGCGACACATCCGCTCCACGCTTCGCAAGCACCTTGACCACACCAGGATGGACGGCCGCGGCGGTAAGAGCCGTATCTCCGTCTGCATCGATAGCGTCAATCGGAGCCCCAGAATCAAGCAGGTCAAGGATAGTTCCGAGAGCCCCCTGACTTCCCGCGTGAACAATCGACTCGTGACCGACGCCCTTGTCGCTAGGAAGTCGCTCAACGCCAGCCGCTCGAAGAAGTTGGACAACCTCGTCAAGATCGTGTGTCACTGCATACGACAGCGGTGACTCGCCCTGTCGATCGCGTCTGCTGGCATCAGTACCTGCCGCAAGCAGAGCCTTGACCGACTTGACATCTGCCGCCATGGTTGCCCGCATCAGGGCAGTGGTGCCGTCCTCGGCCTGCTGGTCTACAACTGGCGCGACCTGATTCATGTGCGCAATCAGAAGTTCAATCAGCTCATCGTGCCCGTAAATGACCGCTAGGTCGTAGGCAAGTGCGTTGGCGCTATTGCGATCCATGACATTAGCGCCCGCCTTCAACAGCAACTCAGACAGCCGCACAGCTCCGTTACGAGCGGCCAGCGAGAGCACGGACAGCCCTGCTGGGCTCTTGTAATTAGCATCCGCACCAATCTTGAGAAGTAGCTCCGCTGCCTGAAGTCGGTCGTCGCCGACGGCGGCAGTAATGAATAGCTGACTTGCGCCGTTCTTGGAGTAGTTCGGATCTACCAAAACACCCTGCTTCTTAAGCAGATCCACTAGTTCAAGATGCCCCTCTGTCACCAAGTCCAAGGCAGTCTCATTCAGGGAGCCGCGATCGCTTGGCATCCCTTTCTTCAACATCAATTCAAGTACATCGGAAATGCCGCCTTCGCGATCGTCTTCATCCTCGCTTGCCCATCGGCGCAAAGCCAAATCAAGTGCGGACATTTTCTCTTCGCCGTTACCAAAGACATTGGGATTCGCGCCGGATTTCAGCAGCAAGGCCACCATTTCAGTGCTCGCCGAAATGACTGCAGAGTGAAGGGCTGTGCGCCCTTTCGAGTTCACTAGATTTGGATTGGCTCCACCCTTAAGCAGCTCGCGAGCGATCGCGATATTGCCGCTTACGGCTGCATCCATGAGTGCACTTCGCCCGGGTTCCCAGTCATCGTCCTCAGGGTTCTCCCCGCTTTGAATGTTTGGGTCCGCATTGAACTTCAGCAGAATCTTGACGATATCTTCATGCTCACCGCTGACGGCGTTCATCAGCGGGGTGTAGTTGGTATCGTCTGCGATGTTGGGATCTGCACCAGCCTCGAGAAGCGCCTTGCCGATCTCAAGACAACCTTGCTGTGCGGCGCTCTTCAGCGGTGTCCATCCGTTTGGTGTGCGCCGGTTTACATCGACTCCCCGTTTCAGCAGCTTCTTGATGACCGCGAGATTCTCTTTCCGGGTTGCCGTGTAGAGTGGAGAAGAACCCCCAAGCCCTTCCACCTCCATCGTGGCGATGACCTCGGGATTGACATTCGCGCCACTCTTCAAGAAGAAGTCGATCACATCTTCGTGATCACCTTCAATTGCTGCCATCAATGGCGTGTACCCGAGGTCATTGGTCGCTTCAAGTGATGCGCCGCTGCTCGCCAGAACTTTGCAGGATGGGAGGTGTCCCAAAAGTGCTGCGACGTACAAAGCGGTACAGCCGCCCACCGCGATCCCGTTGTGATCCATGCTCAGGGGAGCGTCGACCTCAGCCCCGCCCTTGAGCAAAGTCTGGGTGATTTTCTCTTCAGCAACTCGAACAGCTCCAAACAAAGGCCCCTTGCCGTCTGGTCTGGACTTATTGGGGTCAGCACCAAGTTTCAAGAGCTCATCGACAAGCTTTGCCTGGCGTGTCAAAACGGCAATAAGCAGGGGCGTATTTCCCTCATCATCGACTTCGTTAACGTCGCCGCCACCCTTGATGATCTTTCTGAGAGCTGCAAGATCTTGGGCATGTACCGCCTCAAACATAGGCGTTCGTTCGACCTCCTCCGCCTCTTCCTTTTCGCCGAGACCGAATAGGCCCAGCAACCGATTCAGCTCCGCAAGATCGTCATCGTCCAACTCAGACTCTTCATGCAGGCTGCGCCAGTGATCTAGCTTATGTGTCAATTGCTCCAGCACCGCCTCTGGCAACTGATCTTTGAGCTGATCGCGCTCAAGGACCTGGCCCAATAGGTCAAGCTTCAAATCAATGGATGCGCCTACACCAGATTCATCGATGTCTTGATCATCTTCGTCATCTGCCGTCTCGTTGTCGTAGGGAGGCTTGTCCTTATAGGGATGCGACATCCTGCCGAACATGGTGTCCGCAGCGTTATAGATTGGAATGCCACCAAACATGGCAGAGAGCTTACCTAGTTCGCCCGTCGTCGCATCCAGCGCACCAAACTCCTGCAAGGTGTTGACAATGTCGGAGGAGTCCGATGCCTTCGCGAGTGCCAGAGCAGTTTCCCCGGCAAGGTTCAGATGATTGACGTCGGCACCGAGGTGATACAAGCTGCGAACGACGCCTTGATGACCAGCCCGCACAGCGATCATGAGAGCTGAGTTGCCTTCGCCATCGCAACAGTTGATAGGAACGCCAGCATCTCTCAGATTGAGGATCGATCCGATCGCTCCTTCCTCTGCGGCCTTCAGCATGGCTGCTTCGGGGTCAAGTGCCGAGTAGTCGCCTTCTTCGGCATGGAATTCGCGCAAGACTGCGACTGATTCCTCATGGCGCTTTTCAATAGCCAGTGACAAGGCAGTCTCACCATCGACATCGCGCACAGTCGCATCATCTCCCCGGGCCAGATAGCGGCGGATCAGATGATGGTGATTGTTGAGAGCCGCGAGTATGAGCGGCGTATAGGCGAAGTCGTTACCTTCGCTTGGATCAGCTCCTTGGTTGAGCAGGTAATCGAACACTTCGGGATCCGGGTTCCGTGCAGACACGAATGCCATGCGACCACGTTGGTCCTCGCGGACCAACTTGCAGCCCCGTTCCGCCAGCGCTTGTATGAAGGCCAGAGTGCCATGTTCAGCAATCGCAAGGGGCAAGGTTTCAATCGAACCAAAGTTGGGTGCGGCCCCTCGCGTAAGTAGATGCTCGGCCAGTGGTAGATCAAGCCGATTGAGTGCCAGCCCAAAAGCTCCCACACCGTGCTCCTCCTCCACCGCATTGATGTCCGCACCAGCGTCCAAGAAGAGATCTACACATCGTGAAGCGCCATTGCGTGCCGCGTACATGAGAGGCGTCAGTCCATTGCTCATGCGCACATTGACCTTTGCGCCTCGGTCTAGCAAGAGTTTGGCGAGGTCGTAGAACTGGTCGGCAGTTGTCTCGAAGATCGGAGTGGTGTCTTGACTCCATTCTTCGTTGACATTTGCGCCCGCATCAATCAGCAGTGACGCGACTTCCACACTTCGAGAGACTCCGACCGTCATGACGAGCGGGGTCACACCGTCAAATCCCTCCTTGCATGGCTTGTTCGGATCTGCGCCAGCTTGGAGCATATCGCGAGCAATTTTTGCGTCGCCAAGTGCACATACGGCCAGCAACCTAGAGTCAACAGACAACGAAGCAAACGCCTTTCCGTTGATCAAGGTTCGCAAACCATCTTGGTCCTTTTGTGCGACTGCTTGGACCACTCGTTGCCAAAGGCCTTCCGAGTCCTTCGCAGCAGTTGAGGCCTCCTTTTCCGCAGCCTTCTTTTTCTTCACTGCTGCTGCGATCAGTTTCGCTGCAGCCTCATGGCCGTTGTGCTTAGCGGCGTCCAACGGCGACGGAACACCGTCGACTTTGGCGGTGACGTTGGCGCCCTTGTCCAGCAGGACTCGGACAACGTCGTCGTAGCCATTCATGGCAGCGACGAAGAGCGGGTACAACGACGTGCTGTCCGTGCGGACGACGACATCCGGATTGGCGCCATGGTCAAGGAGAACCTTTGCGACTTCGGCATGGTTCTTCATGACTGCGCGCATGAGCGGCGTGCATCCCTCGGCGTCCGCCCCCTCGACAGGCGCACCCTGCTGAATCAATGCAACAGCCGCCTTGGCGTTGCCAGTGATGCCACAGTTGTGAAGAGGCGTGCGCTTGTCTTCGTTGAGCGCGGTCACGCTGCCACCTGCCTTACACAGCAGTTCAATCGTCCGCTGATCGCCGCCAATGGCTGCCGTATGCAAGGGGGTCGCGCCGCTTGGAAGTTGCTTTGTGGCCGACGCACGATGACGTAGCAGGCTTTCCAGACACCCGTTGGCGCCCGTCGCACAAGCAATGTGGAGCGGTGTCGCACCCACGTTGTCACCATGCTTCGGGCCAAGCTCCACGGGAGCACCTGCCTCCAGCAGCAGGTTGACCATCGCCAACGCCGAGTCGCCGCGTGACACCGCTAGGTATAGCGGTGAGTTGCCGTTCTTGTCTTCCAGGTTCAGGTCGGGTCGCTGCTTCAACAAGTATTCGGCTGTCGCCCATTGGCCTTTGTCGATGGCGGCAAGTAAGGGCGTGTCGCCGGACTCGGGCTCGGGCGCATTGATGTCTACACCCTTGGATAAGAGTTGCTTTACTTTTTCAATATCTCCCGTTCGAGCTGCCGCAATCGTTTCGGCCACTCGCTTCTTTTCACCCCCAAAAAGTCCGAAAAGCATGATCAATTCCTTATGTTATTTTATTGACTGGTGCTGATTAGCCAGCTTCAACACTCTTGTAGCCTCATCAATTGACAGGTGTATGACGTCTGTCGCCTCACATTTGAGCCGCGAGTTGAGCGGCCAGCTTCTATCGCACTCAAAGCGGTCATTTTCCGACGAGGTGCAGGCAAAAATCGAGTGCATTTTTTTGCTGCTCACCGGTTGTGCCTCCCAAAGACCGCATTGGTGAGTCCAACGCCAAACGCCAATGCGCCAATGGTCCCGAGAATTCCAGGACTGTTGTTTATTGGGGCATCACGTGGGGGCTGTGTGGGGGCTGCTTCTATAGATGGCTCAGACTTCTGCCTCAGCCTCTTTGCCAGCGCATCCAACTTGGCCATCTCTGGTGGACTGGTCATGTTCAAGGCAATCGTCAACATGACGTTGGATGTCACTGGGATCGCTTGCTTGTCTAGCGCAGCTATGGGGTTGTTTATGGCGTGAACGAGATCGTCCAACCAGTCACAGATCACCCTGACATGATGGCGATACACACCAAGAAGCAAAAAGCGAGCCTCCCTTGAATCTGTGTCCACCGCATGAGCCGCCTTGGCCGCTTGGTAGCCTTCCACAAACTCAGACAGCACTTGCTCGAGTCTTCCAGCAGCGCGATTGGCCTCTGCCAGCCCCGCAGCTTCGTTGCGGATTACATCCTTCATCAACCCCACAATTCGGGGCGAAAAATGGGTTAGTGCACTGGTGATCACGCCCATATGACTTGAAAGGTCGGCAATCGCCTCAAACTCCAAACCAGATGATCGGACCTTGCGGGCCATCTCTAGTCTGACGGTTTTAATGACCGGCGGCAGTGCTTCACCGAGACAAATGACCTGTGATGGCAACTCACAGACCACATCTTTGGGGTTTTGCACAGTGGAGGCCATGATCAGTCGAAAGTGAGGTAATGTTGAAAAGTCAGACGTCTCTGATCTGCTTTCTTGTTACTCCGCTTACCAAGCGCATGGTCAACAAAGCACATTTCGCACCCACATGAGGCGCAAAAATTGTAAAAGTTGATCATTGCTGTAAGCATAATTTGCAGCATATCACGGCAAGCGACAGATCATGTCGTTTAATGACTAACTGCCATTAAACTCGTCAACTCGGAAGCCGGAAATTGATAAGCGACACAGTCTGTCGCTTGATACAGCAACGTAGGAACAGTGATGAACGATACCTTGATGCGGCAATGGGCGATGCTCCGGGCGATCCCAAGACATCCCCAGCGAGTCGATGCACAAACCATCCATGGCCGACTAGATGACCTCGGGATCAGCGTCTCGCTCAGAACGGTGCAAAGAGACCTGAATACCCTAGCAACCACCTTTCCTTTGGACTTTGATGAGTCCAAGCCACAAGGCTGGTGCTGGAGGCAAGGCGCAGGCCAGTTGGAAATCCCCAGCATGGATGCACATGCCGCGCTGACTTTCAACCTGGTAGAGCAATACATGCAAAACCTGCTCCCGCGCTCCACACTGGGACACATGGCACCGTGGTTCGAGGCAGCTCAAGGTGTTGCAGCGTCTCAGGCTTCAACTGTGACAAAGTGGCAGGACAAATTGCGCGTCATCCCACACTCGTTTAACCGGATCCCCACCCAAATTGACCCTGAGATTCAGGCCACCATCTACAACGGCCTGCTGCTTGAACGTCAACTGGAGGTCACCTACCGAGCGCTTTCCAACGGAAAAGAAGCGAAAACTTATCCCTTGCACCCACTCGGGCTGGTGGTCATGGAGCAAGTGGTCTACCTTGTGTGTACCGTGAAAGATTACCAAGACGCTCGCTTTCTCGCAGTGCATCGAATCGATGCGGCCCGGCTGCTGGATCAAGACGCCATACGGCCAAAGCAATTCGACATTGATGAGTTCATTTCTCGTGAATTCGGCATCCGCCTGGGCAGCCAGCCCCTTGAATTGGTGATGCGGGTACGCGGAATTTTGGGCAAATATTTGGCTGAAACACCCGTTGCGCATGATCAAACCATGGTGACCCTTGATAGCGAATGGACACAGGTCAATGCGACCGTCCCAGACACCGTTCAGCTCAGGATGTGGCTGCGCTCAATGGGCACCGATGCTGTCGTTGAAGCTCCACTGAGCCTTAAAGAGCAATTGAAGGCGGAGTATCTTGAACTTCAGCGCCTCTATTCAACCGAATCAAGTCCGGAATTTTGATCAACCTATCCGGCTACCTCAGCAATACCAATTGTGGGATCGCATCTGGTCCGCACCAAACAATCGCGTTTTGTTCAAACCTCTTGCCAAGAGATCTGGCGGCCTCCAAGGACAGCCCAAATATCAAAAAGCTCGGCTCACCTGGCCAGTCACCTACCGGATGTTTGCCCTCCCCATGTATGAAACTCAGGCTCCTGAAACGCAGCTCGTGTGCCAACTGGTCATGCAACTGGGCATTTTCAGATTCGCCCAACAGCTGACCCAGTGGATTGCACGCCGTGACAAAGGCGCAAGTATCGCTGCGGTTGGCTTTGAACAAACCAAATAGGCCGTCGTTTGGCTCCGCAATGCGCAGGGTCAGTGGCGTATCGGAATCAACGCGAAATTCCGTCTCCCGGTATGCCTGGATTGTTTCCGGCGAAATTAATGATTCACTGAACAAGACAATTCACCCCACATCAAATAGTCACCACGAATCATCATCGTGACCAAACCTTTTTTGAGCATTTGAAGCCCCCGATCCTGAATTCGACCACTCATCACGCTCGTTGAAAACGGCTCCAATTCCGGTTGCAGTACTTCCCATTCGGGTGCTGCCGTCGGTGCTGAAGCTACCCATCTGGGTGAAGATGGACCCATCCGACCCAACGGTGGTCGACCCCATCCTTGTGTACGTCTTGCCGTCGGATGCAACGCTGGTGGTATCCGAGATCTTCTGCAGGGTCTCGCCCTTGTCGGACACGGCGAATCGACCCAATATTTGCCAAAAAGACATGGTCACCTCCTTAAAGTGATGATTACGGGCTAAGCGACCGGCAAGCCAATCCGTCCGTTGTAAAAAATTTTAGCATCAACTAGCTTCACCTGCATCAAAATGATTAAGTGCAGTCGCTGAATATGCTAGAGTTGACCCAGCACCAACAGGATAGGGACAAATACGTGGTCAACAGAACAGTCGCTGCTGCACTCGACGAGCTGACGCAAACGCAAAGAGAGCGCCTTTTCTACATCGAAGTTAAGGCTTTCTTCTGCGGTGACCTGACGCGCGCAGACATCGAGCGACGCTTTGGGGTCAAACCTGCCGCATCTGCACGCGACTTGAGCACTTACCGCCGCCTGGCCCCACAAAACCTTTTCTACGACGCAGGTCAGCGCAAGTACGCAACAACAGACCGCTTCGCGCCCTTGTTCGAGCATTCCGCTGAACGCGTGCTGACTTGGTTCCGGGCTGGCTTTGGCGACAACATGGATCAAAAGCTTAAGCGCACAGTACCGTGCGAAAGCGCCAGCGACCTGGTCAAGCCTGACATTGACACCTTGGCCACGCTAACCCGCGCCATTGCCGGGCGACGTCAAGTCAAGGTTAACTACCTGTCACTGACCTCTGGAGCCTCGACGAAGACCCTTTGTCCGCTGGCGCTGGCTGATACTGGTCTACGTTGGCATTTGCGTGCCTATGACCGCGAGCGTGGTCGCTTTGCCGACTTTGCGTTAACGAGAATCGTCAAGGCAAAGGCCATCGACCAACCCATTCCCGTAGAAGAACAAATTGAATCAGATGTTCAATGGGCACGCATCGTCCACATTGAATTGATTCCTCATCCCGGCATCGCCCATCCCCAAGCGATCGAGGCGGACTTCATGATGAAAAACGGTGTGCTTGCGCTCGATATGCGGGCACCGTTGGTCGGATACGCTCTTCGTCGCTGGTCCGTGGATTGTTCCCCGGCACATCAGCTTGACCCTAAGCAGCACCACCTGTGGCTCAGTAATCCACAAACACTTTATGGCGTAGAGAGCGCAGCACTTGCCCCCGGGTACGAGATCAAGGGGGGTGGCAATGGGGATTTATAACGCGGAGATTTCCGCTGGCTCATTGATGCTTCCTGAAAGTCGCCGGATTGCAAAGCTACTTTTGGCCAGCCCAACTGCGGATCAATGGGATCACGCCATAGAGGTCGAAAACATCCTGCAAAAAAAGCCAGCCACCGCACGCAGACAGGCAAGGTTGATGCGCAATCGATTGGAAACGCTTGATCAAGATGGATGGCAATCGATCGTTGAAGGCGACACCGAGGTTGCGAGCCAAATATTGCTTGCCGCCTCAATCCGTCACAGCCAGCTTCTGAGCGATTTCCTGCGAGATGTCTACATGGTGGACCTGCAAAAACTCGAGAAAACACTGAGTCACCATCAATGGGACGCATTCATTGCCGAATGTGAACACCGTGACTCCGCAGTGGCAAGCTGGGCTCCTTCAACGCGTGACAAACTTTTTCAAGTCGTCGTTCGAATCTTGGCTGAAGCCAAATATCTTGACTCGACAAGGCGTCTCGGTCTGACGCCTCCCATGTTGCATCCCAAAACGCGAAACTACTTAAAAAAACTAGGAGACCGTGCAACGCTCTCCGTTATGGAGGCGCATTGATGTCCACGACCTTTGAAGATCGACTCAACCAAGCACTGCCACGCCTTGCATCGCCTGATGTTCTGGATAACAAGGGTGCAGGCGGCGAAATCGGATTCTGGATTTTTGACTATCCCCCAGAACGTGAAATGGAGATGCGTTCATGGCTGTCTGAGGTCATTGAACCAGGTCTTCGCAAACAAAAGCCGGATTTGAAGTTTGTCACGGTCGATCTCTTTGAATGCGTGATCAGCTTGTTAGAAGAACGTGGCCTGTTGGACAAGGCATTTGAGATGCAGTTGAAAAAGGGAGATGAAGCCTTGCTTTCTACCCTGCGGTCTGTCCTCAAAGAAGACCGTCTTGCCGCTCGTATCGTTGAGAAATCAGGGGCGACCGACCTGGGGCTGCTGATCATTAAGGGCGTTGGAGCCGTTTTCCCGATGCTCCGCACACACACGCTTCTTTCGGCGCTTCATCCTCACATGCGCGACACGCCCTTGCTCATGCTCTATCCCGGCCGCTATGACGGCTTATCACTCAAGCTTTTCAACAAGCTTGGGGACGACAACTATTACCGCGCCTTCAGGCTGGTTTCGTAATTCGAAAGACGCAAAATGAAAATCAAAGAACTGTTCGTCAAACCGATTAACCGCCCGATCAATGGCGTCATCAAAGCAGATCAGCGCGATGAAGAAAGCATCTGGCAAGAGCTTGATGAATACGTCACCACCAAGCAGGTGACCGAATACCTTCGTCGCTTCTTTGATGCCTACCTCGCAACTGTTGATCACCCCAATGACCCAGCCATCGTGGCACGCATGGGCGTTTGGGTATCTGGATTCTTCGGGTCTGGTAAGTCGCACTTTATCAAGATCCTCTCCTACCTGTTATCGAACTTGGAAGCCTCCAAACCCGAATCAGGCGAGCGTCGCCATGCTGCTCAGTTCTTTGATTCAAAGATCACGGACCCCATGCTTTTGGGTGACATCCGACGCGCTGTATCTGGAAAGACAGACGTCATCCTGTTCAACATTGACTCCAAAGCCGATGCCAAAGGCGATCGGGACGCGATTCTGCAAGTGTTTCTTCGGGTCTTCAATGAAATGCGAGGCCTCTCGGGTGACGCCCCTCACGTTGCAGAAATGGAACGTTACCTTATTTCAAAAGGCTGCTACGACGTTTTCAAGCAAGCTTTCAAAGAGTCAAACGGCAATGCTTGGGAGGCGGAGCGCGATGCGGTGGGCTTCTTACGTGACGACGTCATAGCCGGACTCTCCAAAGCGCTCAGCATGTCTGAAGACTCTGCTGGCAAATGGTTCGACAACGCTGCAGAAACCTACAAAATCAACATTGAAGGTTTCGCAGGCATCGTCCGCGACTACCTTGACGCAAAAGGCCCCGGTCATAGAGTTGTATTTTTGGTGGACGAAGTTGGCCAGTTCATCGGAAAGAACTCCCAGCTCATGCTGAATCTGCAGACCATCACTGAAGAGCTCGGAACGGTGTGCAAAGGCCAGGCATGGGTCATCGTCACCAGCCAGGAAGATATTGACGCCACACTGGGTGAAGCCAATGCGTCTCGTACCAACGACTTCTCCAAGATCACGGGCCGCTTCCATACACGGCTGTCACTCTCTAGCTCCAACACTGACGAAGTGATTGCGCACCGTTTACTTGAAAAAACGCCAGAAGGTAAAGCGGAGTTGATCAGCCTTTGGAAATCCAAAGGTGACATCATCAACAACCAACTGTCATTCGCAGATCACGCCACTGCCTTCAGAAGTTACCGCGATGCGGATGACTTCGCTGCCCACTACCCGTTCGCCCCTTATCAATTCCAACTGCTGCAAAAGATTTTTGAATCCATCCGCAAAGTTGGCGCGACTGGACGCCACCTTGCGCGTGGTGAGCGCTCCATGCTGGACGCCTTTCAGACCGCTGCCGTTGGCAATGGAGACAAAAGCACAGACGCCCTGGTACCGCTGTTCGACTTTTACCCGTCCATCGAAAGCTTTCTTGACTCAACCGTCAAGCGTGCGATTGACCAGGCAACAGACAACCCTGCTTTGGAAGAATGGGACACCAAGCTTCTGAGGGCGCTTTTCCTCATTCGCTATGCAGATGCCGTCAAAGGCACGGTAGACAACTTGGCAACGCTTTGCCTCGACAAAGTTGATGCCGACAAACTGGCGCTGAAGAAGCAAATCGATGCGAGCTTGAACCGTTTAGAGCGCCAGAACCTGGTGAGCCGCAACGGTGAACTGTGGCAATTCTTGACCAATGAAGAGCGTGACGTCACCCAAGAGATCAAGTCTGTCGAAATATCTGGCACCGATATCTCCCGCTTTGTAGCCGAATTGGTTTATGACGAAGTTCTCGCAGGCGCTACAAAGATCCGCCACCGGGAAACCAAGAGTGACTATGAATTCAACCGCCTTCTCGATGGCAGCCCATTCAAACAAGCCAATCAAGATCTGACATTTGAAGTCTTGTCGCCGGTGGGCGCAGACTACGAGCTCATGTCAGATGCGCGGCTGATCGGCCGCAGCTCCGAAGGCTCTGGCAGAGCCATCCTGAAAATGGCCAACGATGGTCGTGTGGACGTTGAAATCCGCATCTACCTTCAAATCGAAAAATACATCGGCCCGAAAAGCGACACCGCAACCCCCACGCTGAAGCGAATTCTTTTCGACCGCAAGGACGAGAACCGTGGTCGCAAAGAACGCATCCGCATCCAACTTGCCAACATGATGAGCGGCGGCGACTTTTACGCCTTGGGGCAAAAGCTGGCCCTCAAAGCACAAGGCCCTGCAGTGCTGTTGGACGAGATGATCAATTACCTGGTCTCCAACACCTATTCCAAGCTTGGGTACATCAAAGTACGCCAGGCGGACCCCATTGCTGAAATCAAAGCGATCTTATCGGCTGATACCGGTAGGCAGCAAGGCATGGCCATGGGTGGTGAAGAAGGTAACGGGCTTGCACTGGCCGAGATGCGGCAATACCTCAGCATTGCCGCTGGCAGCAGTCGCGTGTTGCTCTCAGACATCGTTGACAAGTTTTCTGGCGCGCCTTGGGGTTGGCGGCCTGAATGGGAAACTGTGATTTTGATCACGCGACTCTTTGTGGCGGGCGAAATCAAGCTGGTCAGCGAAGGCTCAGACCTCGACCCTAAGAGTGCGCTTGAGCCTCTGACCAAAGCAGCCAAGTTTAAACAAGTCTCTATTTTGAAGCGCAAGTCTTCAGATGCTGCAACGCGTACCAAGGCGCGGGAACTGCATAGAGACCTGTTTTCACTGATGCCCGCTGAAGATGAAGATGCTTTGGTCGCTGCGTTCCGTGACAACCTTGGAAAACTCAAAGAAGGCTTGGACACCGCACGGGTCAAAGCAGAGCAAAAGCACTTCCCCGGCGGCACAGAAATCACCCAGGCCCTTTCATCCATTGATAAGCAGCTGGCCATTCGCGATCCATTTGAATTTTTAGGCGCGATGATTCAAGCCCGAGATGCTTGGCGCGATCTGTCCGACGACACCCATGACGTTTTGAGTTTTTACAAAACACAGGCGGTTGTCTGGTCGCGGATGCTCGATGCGCTGACAAGTTTTGGGGATAACCGAGAAGCCCTTGCCAAAGACGCAGCTGCCAATGCAGCTCTTGTCGAGTTGGAAGGCATTCGCAGCAACAAGTCGCCTTACGCAAAAGTCAATCGCATCGAGGGCTTGCTCTCCACGGTTGAAAGTGTGAATGAGGGGCTTGCAGGCGAACGCCGAGAAAAAGCGCTCATTTCCATTGATGGCAAGATCACTGAGGCAACGCAAGCTCTGGATGCAGCCAGTGCCGACGCAAACCTTCGCAATGCGGCGCTCAAGCCCTTGCAAGACATCAAAACACAACTTGCAGGATTGGTCAGCATTCCGCGAATTCTGTTTCTGCAAGGCCGTGGTGGCGAATTGCTTGACGAAGCCATGGACAAGATTGCGGCAGCGGCGAAGGCAACTCAAACGTCAAAACCGGCATCGACTGAATCAGGCACTCCGCCAACCACACCGCCAACTGCAGTGGCGAAGCCCATCAAAGTCATTCGAACCGCTGATTTTGGTTCAAAAACGTATTTGGAAACCACCCAAGACGTGAATGATTACGTGGAAAAACTAAAGGCAGCATTGCTGTCAGCCATCGAATCCGGCCAACGCGCCCGTGTTCAATAAAAAATCACAACACCCATGAACAAAGCCAATCTGAAAAGTTACGCCCCCCAGGCACGACAAGACTTCATTGCTGCAGTCAGCGCACGCGCCAGCATTCTGGGTATCACTGCCAAGGGAAACTCGCCCATTGAGGTACGGGGCGATGTTGCACTGATCGATGGCCGCGAATGGCCAAAAAAGGTGGTGGGGCAACGCAGTGCACTGATCAAACGGATCGAGCTGCATGGCTTTCAGCAAGTCATTGAAGAGGTTGCTTACACATGGTTTAACCGCTTTGTGGCTTTGCGCTTCATGGAGATCCATGACTATCTGGATCACGGTTGGCGTGTGCTGTCGAGCAGAGACAGTGGCCTGCCAGAAATCCTGGGGCACGCCAGTGAACTTTCGCTTGGCGGACTTAGCCAAGCCAAAGCCCAAGAAATGCAATTGGCAGGCAACCAGGACAACGAGCTGTACAAGCTGTTGTTGGTGGCGCAGTGCAATGCACTGAGCAACGCCATGCCATTCCTTTTTGAGCGCATAGACGATCAAACAGAGCTTCTGCTGCCTGATAACTTGCTGCGTACCGACTCGATCATTGCCAAGCTGGTCGCAGGAGTGCCCGAAGAAGACTGGCAAGAGATTGAAATCATCGGCTGGCTGTACCAGTTCTACATCAGCGAGAAGAAGGACCAGGTCATTGGCAAGGTGGTGCAAAGCGAAGACATCCCCGCCGCCACCCAGCTCTTCACACCTAACTGGATCGTGCAATACCTGGTGCAAAACAGCTTGGGTCACCTTTGGCTCATGGCCAACCCGCAAAGCACATTGACCAAAGAGTGGCCTTACTACATCAAGCCCACAGAGCAAACGCCCGAGGTGCAAGCTCAACTCGGTGCTCTCATCCAGACCCGCGTGCGGGAAGATGGCGACACCCTCAACCCAGAATCCATCACTGTGCTGGACCCAGCCTGTGGCAGTGGCCACATCCTGGTGGTGGCCTATGACGTGCTCAAGGCCATATACCTAGAGCGTGGCTACCAGCCCAGAGCCATCCCGCGCCTGATTCTGGAAAAGAACCTGTTTGGGCTGGACATAGACGAACGCGCGGCCCAAATGGCCGGTTTCGCCCTGCTGATGAAAGCCCGCGCTGACGACCGCCGCCTGTTCACCGCAACGGATGATGCTGGCAACTTGCAGCCGCCCAAGCTCAACGTGCTGAGCATGAAAGAGAGCAAAGGCCTGAGCGTGGACGAACTCGCCACCCACCTAGCCCCATTCAAAGTGCAGCGCGCCACCATCGCCGCGTTGGTGGAAACCTTCGAGCACGCCAAAACCTTTGGTTCACTGATCCAGATTCCCTATGCGCTCAAGACGCATCTGGCCGCGTTGCCAGAGGTTCTGGCCTTGGTGAAACAGAGCGGGGATATGTATGCCAGTGCGGCTGCTGAAGACTTGCAGTCACTGGTGGAGCAGGCGCAGTTGCTGTCGATGCATTTTGATGCGGTGGTACAGAATCCACCTTATATTGGCAGCAAGTTTCACAGCCAGCTACTAAAAGACTTTGTCTTAATTCACTATCCCAACGCAAGAAGCGATCTCTTTGCGTGTTTTGTCGAACGGGCGTTGGATTTTTCGAAAAAATCTAGTGGCATTGGTGTCATCGCTCCATTTGTTTGGATGTTCCTGACTTCGTACCAATCATTTAGAGAGAGCCTCATTCGAGAAACAAGTCTTACCAGTCTGATTCAACTTGAATACAACGCCTTTGAACCGGCAATGGTGCCAGTTGCCGCATTTACGCTAATGCGAGAACATGTCGAAAGTTTCAATGGCTCCTTCATAAGACTTTCTGAATTTAAAGGGCATCAAAACCAGTCGCCGCGCACTTTGCAAGCAATTGCAAACCCAAGTTGTGGATGGATGTATAGATCTAAATCGGATGATTTCGAGAAAATCCCAGGGAGTCCGATTGCATATTGGATCCCGTCCGCAATCGTGAACAGCTTTTCGGGCGTGTCGCTTGGGAGTTTGTGCGAAAGCACTGGCTCCCAAAATAAAACGGCAGATGATAAAAGATTTGTACGGTTATGGCACGAAGTTAATGTATCTGACTTCTTGGGTAGCGGGCGATGGCGAGGTTACTTCAAAGGTGGAGACTATCGAAAGTTTTATGGCAATCAGCAATATGTTGTTGATTGGTCCAATGAAGCAAAAGATTTTTATAAAAGCAACAAGACATCGAACATATTGGATGAGCGATATTGGTTTCGAAAAGGCTTCACCTACTCAGACGTAACGTCAGGAGATTTCTCCGCCCGTTATATGCCAGAGGGATTTATATATGCAACTCCTGGGCCATCCTTTCATGTTGATGACGACACAAAACTATACGCATTACTTTCGTTGTTGAATTCAAAATATGTTCAATATGTAGCCAAAATATTGAACCCAACTCTGCATTTCAATGTTGGGGACGCAAAAAACATTCCTGTGGATACTGCGATCAAGTTTGAGGGAGCTCTTGCGAAGAATGGCGAGAGGTTAGTCGAACTTAGCAAAGAAGATTGGGATATGTATGAAACATCTTGGGGATTTAAAAAACTACATTTAATAAATGCCTCATCAAATAAGCAATTGAAGGCCGTGGTACTTGAATTGCATAGTAAGTTCGACGCGATGACCAGTGAGACATTGGCGTTAGAAGCGGCCAACAATAAACGGCTATCGGATTACTATGGCCTGAACGATGATTTTTCTTGCATTAGTGATACAGAAGTCTCTTTGCGTTCAAATTTGAAGTTCAGGTATGGGCGTGCGAATTCGCTTGCAGATGTCGATACTTTGTTTGCGCTCGACACGATGCGGGAAATGCTCTCCTACGCCATCGGCTGCATGATGGGCCGCTACAGCCTCGACGAGCCCGGCCTGATTTATGCCCACGCAGGCAACGTCGGCTTCGAGCCCGGCCGCTATGCCACTTTCCCCGCAGATGCCGACGGCATCGTCCCCATCACTGACGAACTCTGGTTTGCCGACGACGCGCCCAGCCGCATCCAAGAATTCCTGCGCGCCGTCTGGGGGCCAGAGACCCTGGAAGAAAACATGACTTGGCTTGCTGAGAGCCTGGGTACCAAAGCCAGCGAAACGCCGGAAGAGACCATCCGTCGCTACATCTCTGACAAGTTCTTCAAAGACCACATGCAGACCTACAAGAAGCGCCCCATCTATTGGCACTTCAGCAGTGGCAAACAAGGAGCTTTTCAGGCCTTGGTATATCTGCACAGGTATAACGAAGGTACCTTGGCACGAATGCGCTCTGAATACGTGGTGCCGCTCACGTCAAAATTTGGCTACCGCTTAAGTATGCTGGAGAAAGATGCCAGCTCGTCCAGCTCTACGGCTGCGCGAACCAAGATTCAAAAGCAAATTGAGTCGCTACGCAAGAAACAAACTGAGCTGATGGCCTTTGAAGAAAAGCTGCGTCACTACGCTGACATGCGAATCAACATCGACTTGGATGATGGCGTGCAAGTGAACTACGCCAAATTCGGCGACCTACTTGCAGAGTCAAAAGCAATCACAGGGGGCGCGGATGAGTAGCACACAGCCCGCCTTTTTGAGTGCCCTAGAGCGCCTTTACCAAGAAGGTAACGCCATCGTTTTTTGGAATGACCCTGACGGTGAATTCAGCAACCAGCTAGATGAACTTGCCCTTGAGAACGTCCAAATCATTCGTCTTGACAAGACGCCATCACTGCAAGCCAAGGTCTGGATAGAGCGTGAATTGGATAAACGATGGCTTGTCTACGCTCCTTTTGATGAGCCGGAGCCTGCCAATGACTGGCTCTTGGACGCACGGTTACGCGGGAAGGCCTTCAATGCAGATACCGCCTCTATGCAGCTGGAAGAACTTGGCTTAACCACACATGCACTGCGTGATCACCTGAAGCTCAGAGCCAAGTTTCTGCGCGCCAAGGAAAGAATTGACAGGCTCAAGCGCTGGGTTCAGCCTGGCGACAGCGCTTTGGATTTGGATCGCAAAATGATCGCGGTCATCATCCGGGCCGATACAGCCGATGCCGCATCAATTTTCTTAAAAGTATTTGCAGGGCTTATTGGGGAAGAGGCCGACTTGGGGTTGCCGAGCAAAGCGCTCGAAGAGATCACATCATATGAACTGCAAGAGGCTTTTTGGACCATTGCAGACGATGAGTTTGGATTTGCAGAGGCCACGGCTTCCGCTACGTCATTACGTGGCTTGCTTTACCGGCTGCTCGCCACAGATTTTTGCAACGCCATTCATCAGACCTGCGCGCCCTTGGCGCACTTCATCATCAATGACAAGACCAAGGCGGCCCACGCCTCAGTTTTTGCGAGCAGGTGGCGGTCAGACATGGCCAATTACGCCAGCTACGACAAGATTTCAGGCTTGGTCGCAGATGAGCTTCGCATCATGGACATTTTGGGCCCGATGCACGCCGAGCTGTTAGCTGACGCGATGACATTTGAGGCGATTGAGAAAAGGGTCATCGGAGACTTGAAAGCCCGCATCATTGCTGGAGGCGGAGCCAACATGGATTCGATCCGTGCCCTGATAGCTCGCAGGCGCGACGGCCATTGGGCCAACCCCATGCTCGCCATCGGCAACGATTCGACCAAAGCACTGGCTGCCAGTTACCAGGCCTTGGAAGCTGCAGCCTCCTTCTTTGAGCTGCAGGCCAAGCATGGCCATGGGTTTAGCTTCTCCGATGCCAGTGGTGCTTTTACGGCTTACGGCACTGAGATTTACAAATTTGACCAGTTGTACCGCTGGTTCATGCGCGCCACGGAATTTGTGGAGCCCATGGGTTGGTCACTGTTGCACGAACTACGGGATCGCATGGAAGATGCGTATTCAGGCTGGTTCATTGGGCAACTGTCGTCCGCATGGGGATCCGTCATTGAAGGCGGAGGTTTGCTCAACACCTGGCGGATAGCTGATGTTGTCAACCAATACGACTTCTTTACAAAGCGCGTCCTGCCAGCTTTTGATGGCGGAGCCAAGCGCGTTTATGTGGTCATCTCTGACGCGTTTCGCTTTGAGGCGGCCGAAGAGTTGGCCAGCAAGCTCAACTCCAAAAGCCGGGTCAAGGCAAAACTTGAACCCATGCTGGGCGTCTTGCCAAGTTACACAGCCCTTGGCATGGCGAGCCTATTGCCGCACCAACAGTTGTCTTACAAGGCCAACGAGTCGCTGGATGTCTTAGCGGATGGGCGACCAACTGCAACGCTCGACCAGCGAACAGCAATTTTGGCTGCGCATGGCGGCATCGCCATCGGTCGCGATGATTTGATGGAAAAAGGCAAGGACAAAGGTCGAGAATTTGTCAAGCCGTACAAGCTGGTGTATGTCTACCATGACCATATCGACGCTATTGGTGACAAACGTGGCACTGAGTCTAAAACCTTTGAAGCCACGAGTCAGGCCATTGACGAACTGGCCGAAGTGGTCAGCTTCATCGTCAATAACCTGAACGGCTCCACTGTGTTGGTGACGGCTGACCACGGGTACCTGTACCAAGAGTCCTCCTTGGAAGAGGCAGATCGAACGATCCTGCCGCAGGATCCGCCTGGGGTCGTGAAATCCAAAAAACGGTATGTGCTCGGCCGCGAAATGGGTGAAACAACCAAAGCTTGGTGCGGTAACACAGCCATTACCGCAAAAACTGAACCCGGCGTTGGAAGCGTTGATTTTTGGGTACCCAAAGGAGCTGGACGCTTTCACTTTGTGGGTGGGGCCCGTTTTGTGCACGGCAGTGCCATGCCTCAGGAGATTGCAGTCCCGCTTCTTACCGTTAAAGAGAGTGACTCTGAGAAAGTCAAAATTAAGGTGGTTGAGGTCAGCCTTTTGGGATCGTCCAACAAAGTGGTGACGAACAAGCAGCGGTTTGAATTCATCCAAAACGAAGCGGTATCTGAGCGAGTGCTACCCGCAACTTTACTGTTCACTATCAGGGATGGGGACAAACCTATCAGCGATGAGCAGGCCGTCACATTTGACAGCACCTCCCCCATGTTGGATGAGCGCAAGCGCTCGACAATGCTGACCATCCAAGCAGGAAGTTACGACCGCACGAAAGACTATGTGTTGGTTGCCCGTGACGCAAAAACAAAAGCAGAGGCATGGCGCTCGACCTTGCGAATTGACCTCGCATTCAGCAACGATTTTTAGGAACAACGATGGCAGAAGAATTAGTAACAGGCCCAGTTGCCACAATTGACACCAGTCTTGACAAGCTGCTGAATGAACGTTTTGCGGGTCGTGTGGTCCGCAAAGATCTGACCAAGCTGATCAAAGAAGGGGCCAACGTCCCGGTATACGTCCTTGAATATCTTCTAGGTATGTACTGCGCATCCGACGACGATGAGACGATCAAGGCGGGTTTAGTGACCGTCAAGAACATCTTGTCAGAGAACTACGTTCGACCGGATGAGGCGGAAAAGGTAAAGAGCAAAATTCGCGAGCGCGGCTCCTTCAAAGTGATTGACAAGGTCACGGTCAAGCTCAATGAGAATCGTGACTCCTACGAAGCCCTGCTATCAAACCTCGGCATCAAAAATGCAGAAATTCCTGACTCCTACGTTCGGGAATTTGAAAAGCTGCTGGTCGGCGGCATCTGGTGCATCGTGACTCTGCAGTACCGCTTTGAAGAAAATTCCAAGACCTCCCCCTTTTTGGTATCAGAACTTAAACCGATCCAAATGCCAGGCCTGGACATGGAGGAGTTGTTCAGCGCCAGAAAAGGTTTTACGGAAGAACAATGGATCGACACACTGCTGCGTTCAACTGGCATGGAGCCAACGTGCTTTAAGGAGCGTGCGAAGTGGCATCTGTTAGCCCGCATGATTCCGCTGGTGGAGAATAACTACAACCTGTGTGAGCTTGGCCCACGCGGTACGGGCAAGAGCCATATTTACAAAGAAATCAGTCCAAACTCGATTTTGGTTTCCGGTGGACAGACCACTGTGGCCAACTTGTTTTACAACATGAGTGCTCGCAAGGTCGGGCTTGTTGGTCTTTGGGATGTCGTCGCATTTGACGAGGTGGCAGGCATCAACTTCAAAGATCAGGACGGTGTTCAGATCATGAAGGACTACATGGCTTCTGGATCCTTCAGTCGCGGCCGTGAGTCTATTTCGGCCAGCGCAGCCATGGTGTTTGTCGGCAACCTACCGCAGGGACAAAGTGTTGAATCTCTGGTTAAGACCAGTCATCTGTTCGCCCCGTTTCCGGACGTCATGATCGACTCGGCGTTTTTCGACCGTTTCCATGCCTACGTACCGGGCTGGGAAATCCCAAAGATGCGTCCTGAGTTTTTCACCAATCAGTACGGTCTGATTGTTGACTACTTGGCTGAGTGGGTCCGCGAGATGCGCAAACGCAGCTTTGCGGACGCCATCGATAAATATTTCAAGCTGGGCAATAACCTCAACCAGCGCGACACCATTGCTGTGCGTCGAACGGTGTCTGGCCTTCTGAAACTCATTTGTCCCGATGGGTCTTACACCAAAGAGACCGTCCGCAAGTGCTTGGAATACGCCCTAGAAGTGCGCAGACGCGTGAAAGAGCAATTGAAGAAGATTGGCGGCATGGAGTTCTATGACGTGCATTTCTCATACATAGACCTCGAAGACCTGCAGGAGCGCTTTGTGTCGGTTCCAGAGCAAACGGGTGGCGGGCTCATTCCTGAAGGAAAGCTTCCTCCGGGTGCCCTGCACACCATTGCTATGGCGGGCGCTGAAATGCCGGGCTTGTACCGCATGGAAATCCAAGCAATAGCGGGGAATGGCAAGCTCAATGTTTCTGGCTCGCTTTCGCGTGAGCCGGTTCGTGTTGCCTTTGACTATTTCAAGGCTAACGCTAATCGAGTGAGTGCCTCGATACACCCAACCGAAAAAGACTTCCATCTGCATTTGGTAGAGCTTCAGGCATCAGGTACGCCAGATGCTTTGACTTTAGCCAGTTTTATTGCGCTGTGCTCTGCGGCACTGGGCAAGCCAGTACAAGGGCAACTGGCGGTCATGGGAGACATGACACTGGGCGGAACGATCTCGCAAGCCCGCAACCTTGCTGAAAGTCTGCAGGTCGCTTTTGATGCTGGTGCCAAACGAATCCTGCTGCCAATGTCCAGCGTGACTGACATTCCGTCGGTTCCTGGTGAATTGTTCGCCAAGTTTCAGACGAGCTTTTATTCGGATCCTGTGGACGCCGTATTTAAAGCGCTCGGCGTTGAGTAAAAAAGGGTTTAGTGCATGCTTCACGAATCAATCCAGTCTAGATTGCGCTCGGTACCAACGCTGAAACTCGATGAGCATCAGCGTAGTTTGAGCAGCATCTTCGGCTAGTTTTTCGCAGATGGTTTCTGAAGGAGGTACAGGGTCGGCGGCGACTGCAGTAACTCCTGCGGCACTAAAGGGAACGCTGGGCATGGCGTTTTCACCACTTGGGGGCTCGACGCGCACGCGCAAAGGAACACGGGCAAGCAAGCGCTGGCGATCAGCCGTAAGCTCTGCCTTGGCTTTTTTGAATTCATCGGAAATCTCCTGATTGATGGTGGTTTGCTGCTCGGTGACTTGGGAAACATGGACTGATTGGGAGGTCACGGCCTGAGCGGTCGCGATCTTGTCTGCCTCCCATTGGGTAGTGATGCGCCGCTCGCCAAAGCGGCAGCCACCAATAAAGAGAACGCTGACAAGCGCACTGGCCGCCAGCCACCGCCATGGCACTGCGGCTAAAAGACTGAGAAGTGAAAGCATCAGTCAGCCTCGTCCAGTTCGGCCAACTGGTATCGGGTGATGATGGAGACCAATTTGCCTGCGTAATCTGGGTCAGTTGCATATCCAGCCTTTGCCACAGCCCTGGCGAAGGCATCGCCCGTCGTGCACTGAAAGCAAGGCGCGTAGCGCCGGTTCTGGTGCAAGAATGCGGCGTGGTCATCCATGCAAACCTGCCAATCCGTGTATTTGCGCCAGCGGGCCGGAACAGTCACCCATTTACCGCGCAAAAATTCCCGTGTATTGATGGTCAGCACTTCACCCTTCCAAGAAGGATCTGCCTTCACACCGAAGAGATTTTTACCCTGCCGCGCGAGCAAGGATTCACCCCACGCAGACTCCAATGCCGCCTGGGCGACCGTGAAGCTGGCCGGAACACTGGACAACTTAGCTGAAGCCTTGACAGCGACACCGATCAATGAAATAAAGTCTTGAGGTTTCATTACAAAATCTCCTTGACGTCGCGTGCAATTTCATCGATTCCCGCTTCGCGGTTCTTGTCAATGAAATTGAAAACCCAGCGAACGATTGCCCACCCAGGTAATCCACAAGCAAAGATCAATCCCCCCATGGCCATCAGACCGACCTGAGACTGAACCCAGTCATGAAGCCCAAAATATTGAATAACGGCAGCTCCGCCGCCCACGCTGGAGACAACAGTGCTGATAAGCCCGACGGCCCACTCCCTACGGGTACGGGGTGGCGTCATCAACATGACGACAACGGCCGCCAAAGTGGCACCGCTTGCAATGGCTGCGGCAGTACCGCCGAATGCTTTGTAGGCAGCTGCCGCTCCTGCGACTGAACTGCTGGTTGGTTCTGGCATTTGTAAACTCCAAGAGTAAAAAAGCCCGCACTGGTGTCAACCAGGCGGGCGATTGATGAAACGATTTATTGGTTGGCTTAGGCTGATTGCTGCGCTGCAATGATCGGAATCACGCGCCTTACTGGCGGCGACTCCACAGTACTTTTGGCCAGGCCAAAGATGTCCATGCGCTCTGGCGGTAAATCGCCATCGATAAAAACAGGCATGCACCCGGTGAGGAACTCAATGGCCGCCGCAAAGAACACCAGGTTGTCCGAATAAGCAGCGTCGCACCCGGCTTCCCAAAGCGGCCCTTCCAAAAACATGCACGAACCCTTGCACATTTGCAGGACTGGGCAAGACGAGCAGCCTTGGCGCTGGCTCCAGTGAGTGGCGCTTTTCATGCGCACGGCGGACAGGTCTGAAAGCTGGCCGATCAGATGGCCCTGGCCATTCGGAGCCGCGGCAGCGGCACTCACGTTTTGGCATGTGACGACATTGCCTTTTAGATCGACAGCCAGATTGTGGCTGCGGTCCATACCGCACTTTTGTCCCAGCGCAGAGGCCGGTCGCTGGTAGCGAATGGAATCAATGAAGTCTTGAATCTTCTGATGAGTGATGTCAAAGCGACTGGCAAGGCCGGTGCGAAGTTCGCCAAACCCTTGCCTGCGAAACTGTGCATGCTCAGCGGTGGTCTTAAACGTCGCTGCCAGTCCGCCTTCATCGTAGGGATCAATGAATGCACCTTCACCAATCTGTACATCGGCCCCGAAGCGCTCCTGCAGCCAAAGCTGTACCGCTGCCCTGCTCGGGTTTTGGCTGCTGATCATCGCGTTGATGCTGATGCGCCCCTGCGGATGGAGGCGCGCATAAAGATCCATGATGGCGGCACGCTTCTCTGGGTCGTCCAGCGGGTCTGCGCCGCGAGCGTGGTAGCCAGGCCCATCGTGGGAGAGCCCGACGACGAAGCCCATTCGGTCCAGCCACTCGATGGTCTCAAGACTGAGCAATGAGCCGTTGGTGATGATCAGGAACTCAGCATCCGGGTACAGCACTCGCAGGCGCTCAGCCAAAGGCTTCAAGGTCTTGATGTACACCAGCGGTTCACCGCCCCAAAATTCAATACGTTCGGGAGCTTGGCTCAGGCTGGCGGTCAACTGCTGCAGGAAATCCTCCACATCCTCGGGGTTCGTGCTTTCGGCATGGGGAACAAAGCGCTGGCTGCAGTAGTTGCACTCGTAGTTGCAGGACAAGCCGAGGCTAATTTTGAGGGCCTTGATCAGGCCTTTTTGGCCTGGCTGGGTGGTGCTTACGACCGTCGCATCCTGAAACTTTTTGGGATTGACCTCCAGTACGGGGGAGCCAAACCCATCCGCTCCCCAAGTCAGGCTGCTACTCTGATTGTCGTAATGCAACTCGCGCTCAGTGTTGTCCGGCGCAATGAGCTTGATCTTGAACTGGGCCATCAGAGCACCTCCATCTCAAGGTGGATTTCCACGCTGGGACGCTCACCCAGGTAAACATGCCCGAAATGCAGCAAGTGGCTCGGAAACACCAGAAGCAAATCCGGCTGCGGATCGACCATGGCCACGTGGCCCTCGCCGGGCAGCGCCTTGCTTCCAAAAGGTCCGATTGGGCTTTGCAAAACAAGTGCGCCATCGTGCTCGCGGCGCGCATGGTCCGGTTGGGCGTCTCCATCAATCCAGTAAATGGCAGAAAGGTGCGCCGACTCCACATGAGGAGGCACAAAGTCGCCTTTGAACTGAACCAATTCCCTGCCAGTAATGGTTGCGATATCAATGCCAAAAGCCTTGGCTGTTACCGCTTTTATTCGTGCGAACAGGTCTGCAAATGCAGGGTCCATGGATTCGAGTGACTCACGGGTCGAGCGGCTCCAAGGTTTTCTATCGGGGTTGAGTTCGCCATAGACGGCGAGCGTCTTGTCCTTGAGGACCTGGCGCTCCGCGTCAGTCAATCCAAGTTGGATGCGAAAGACCGGAGTTGGAAAAAGCAGTTGCATCATGCGGCCACCACCGCAATCCGCGCTTCTTCTGCACCTGGGAAATACTTCCAGCCAAACTTCACCCGGATTTCATCACCAGCAGACATGCCTGCTGCGGACACGGGAACAGTAGCCAATCCATGGGTTGCACGAACGCGTGCGAACGGCACCAGCCCGCTCACGGCTTCAAGGTAGACAACAGCCTCTCTGTCAAGCAGTTGCCCTGCCACATCCTCAATGCGCAATGCGATGGAGGCACTGCCGCCCACTGGAACACTGGCAGGCACTTGCACATGAATAAACGGAAACGCCATGGTGCGAACAGCTCCGCTGCTGGCTGCTTCGCTCCAAACGAGCGCGCAGTGGTCATCGACCTGAATGTTGGCGTCTGTCGCCTGCGCGTTGAGGTTTACCGTGATAAATAGCTCATCGTCAGTGGCCGTTGCAAATGGCACGTTGATGCCCACCAGTAGGTTTCTCTTGAGGCGCTGGGCGTAATCGACTGCCGTCTCGCGATTCGGAAGTGTTTCTGGATAAAGCGCAAAGACGGGAAGAAATGCCCCGGCATGAACAGCCACAAAGTAGGTCTGGTGATCGCACCAGTCGTAGCGCTTGCGCAGGTCACCAACGTTGACGACCACGGACTCAATCAACGACAAGCTTGCTTCACCACTGGCCGCCTCATCTGTCGCAAGCTCAGGCAGGTACAAGGACACGCTCAGGTCACTGGTGACAGGGTCGAAGCCGAGGTGAACGGTGGGTTGGAATTGGGGATGGATTTGTGCGTTGCGCACTGCAATGATTTTCATGTGAGTGGTCCTTAGCAGCAGCAATCGCAGTTGCAATTGCAGTTCGTGTTTCGATAAATGCGCACCGTGTTATCGGTCGCGACTTGAACCAATGCGCTGACAGCTAACGCGCCACCGATGCCGTCACCAACGTTTCCGCTGTACTGAAATGCCGCTACTGCAGTTGGTCGCCCACTCACACCGGTCCAGGGCACGCTGCCTGCGCTGCCAGCGTAGTTCACCGAGAAGTTCGACGGGTTGTAGACATAGAAGTTAGTTCCGTCGTTGCCGCCCCAAAGCCAAGTTGGCTGCCCCGCCTGACCAGACCAGTTGTAAGTGCCCGCGCCAGCAGTTGAATTAAGCTGACTTGCAGTTGCCGCGTTGCCGCTCACGCTGATAGGCCATGTGCCCGATGCACCAGTGCCACCGGGTTGCGGTGGCGTGAAACCGAGAGCGGCAATCACCTGCGCATAGGTCGGTGCTGTGGCGTTGATCACACCCAGTGCTGTGCGAGCTGTTGCGGCTGTACCGTCCGAGCCCAGCAAACCAGTGAGGTAGTCGTTCAAAGAATCAAGGGCAGTCTTGAACTGCCCTTGGGTAACTGTTGAGCCAGTGAAGCTGGCCTTGGATGGAATTGCTGTCATGAATGCCTCCGGTTATTTCCACATGGGCGCGGAGTTCCCCTGGCCCGGCACATAGCCCGGCTCAAAGGTGACGATCACGCCGTCTGTGCGTTTGAGATAAATCTTTCCGTCCGCCACGTTGAGTACCAACTCACCCAGCGTGACTTGCGCGGCGGTGGGCACGGCGGCTGCCGTGCTGCTGCGCTTGTGCAGGAT